>NZ_JBSGVG010000029.1:0-91303 GCF_053608345.1 Nocardia sp. NPDC055050 | reverse complement strand
CCCCCGGCCGCGAATGCGGCCGGGGGTTCGTCGTTCGAGCGGGAGCGGGTCAGTTCTTGACCAGCTCCGGTGCATCCACGTCGTCCTGCACGGGCGCGGCGTGCGGGTCGGTTGCCGCGCGGTTGGGCAGCAGGACCGCCATCGCGATCACGACCAGCGCCAGGACGGCCGAGATCAAGAAGGCCAGGCGCATGCCGTCGAGGGTGGCCACGGCAGGCGGGGTGCCCTCCTCGATGAGCGAGGTGCTGCGGGCCGACATGACCGTGACGACCAGCGCGGTGCCGAAGGCCGCCGCCACCTGCTGGATGGTGCCCAGCATCGAGCTACCGTGCGAGTACAGGTGCATCGGCAGTGCGCCGAGGCCGAGGGTGAACACCGGAGTGAACGTCGCGGCCAGCGACACCATCAGCAGAATATGCAGACCGAGCAGCTGCCAGTACGGCATGTCCATCGAGATCTGGGTGAAACCGGCCAGCGAGGCGGCGATACCGATCGAGCCGGGGATCACCAGCGCCCGACCGCCGAACTTGTCGAACAGCTTGCCCACGGTCGGACCGAGCAGACCCATCGCCAGACCACCCGGCATCACCAGCAGGCCGGTCTCCAGCGGGCTCAGACCGCGCAGGTTCTGCAGGTACAGCGGCAGCAGGATCATCGAGCCCATCATCGCCAGGAACGCGACCGACATCAGGACCAGCGCCTTGGTGTAGGTGCCCTGCAGCAGGACCCGCAGATCCAGCAGCGGGGTCCCGTTGCGCTGCAAGCTGACCTGGCGCAGCGCGAACGCCGCGATCAGCGCGACGCCACCGGCGGTGATCAGTACCGCGGTGGAGTAGCTGTCACCGTGGAACTTGCTCAGCCCGAACACCAGCCCACCGAAGCCGAGGGCCGCCAGTGCCACACTGGGGAGATCGAGCGTGCCCGGCTGCGGCTCGCCGACGTTCTCCAGCTGACGCAGACCCAGCCAGGTGACCAGACCGGCGATCGGCAGCATCACCACGAACAGCAGTCGCCAGGAGTCGATTCCCGGGATGGCGATCTGCAGGATCAGGCCCGAGATCACCGGGCCCATGGCAGGCGCGACCGAGATGGCCAGGGTGACGTTGCCCATCACACGGCCACGGTCCTGCTCCGCCACCACGGTCATCAGGGTGGTCATCAGCAGCGGCATCATCACCGCGGTGCCACCGGCCTGGATGACGCGGCCGATCAGCAGCACCGCGAACGTCGGCGCGAGTGCCGAGATCACGGTGCCTGCGATGAACACGCCCATCGCGGCCGCATAGGCCTGACGGGTGGTGACCCGCTGCAGGAACCAGCCCGTGGTGGGGATGATGGCGGCCATCGTGAGCATGAACGCGGTGGAGACCCACTGCGCGGCGACCTCGGTGACATGGAGATCGCTCATCAACCGCGGGATCGCGTTGATCATGATGGTTTCGTTGAGGATGACGACGAAGGTCGCGAGCACCAGCACGCGGATGACGGTCGGTGTCTTGCCCTTCGTCGTCGGCGTGGATAGATCGGCTGGCATCGGGGTAACCTCCGGAAAACATGGGGAAACGGCGGGGCGTGAGCTGTGGCCCGATGCCGAGTCGACGACGTCCCGGCACCACAAGAGAAGAGACGGATTCGGTCGGTCCAACTCATCGGGCGCCGGTCAGTATTCCGGGCGGGTACGACACAAATCACCTGGTTTTTCGGATTCGCGCTGGCAGGGGCGTATCGAAAGGTGCAGGTCCCGGGGATATCGAAGCTGGTCTCACGCTGGATCGTGAGCCTGGTCACTGCCCGATCTCGGCCGACGGCGCGCCGGTGTGTTCGGCGGAGTGGACCCCGAGATGCGGGGTATACCGGTTAGGTGACTGCGTCGAGAACCTGGCTTGCTGTGGTGTGCGCGATTGTTGCCGCTCTCGGGGGTGCGAAGGCATCGGCCGATCCGGGGGCGTATGTGGCGGGGGAGGCGCCGCTGGGTGGCAGGTCCGCTCAGATCGATGTGTACTCGCCCGCGATGGGGCGGGTGATCCAGAACAACGTGATCAAGGCGGCGGGGGCCGGGGCTCCCACGCTGTATCTGCTCACCGGGGCCGGTGGTGGGGTGGACGGGATCTCGTGGTGGGACGACACCGACGTGCGCAGCTTCTTCGCCGACAAGTTCGTGAACGTGGTGATGCCGGTCGGTGGGGCGTTCACGTTGTACACCGACTGGATTTCCGATGATCCGGGGGTCGGCCGGGTGCGGTGGGAGACGTATCTGACGCAGGAGCTGCCCGGGGTTATCGATGGTGCGCTGGAGACGAGTGGGCGCAATGCCATCGCCGGGGTGTCGATGAGTGCGTCGTCGGCGCTGGATCTGGCGATTCAGAGTGGATCACGGTTTGCCGCGGTGGCGGCGCTGAGCGGTTGCCCGTGGGCTTCGGATCCGATGGGGATCGCGATGGCCAGCGCGCAGGCGGTGCGCGGTGGGGGGAATCCGGGGAATATGTGGGGGATTCCCGGTGGGCCGGGGTGGCGGGAGCATGACGTCTTCGCCAACGCGGGGCGGCTCGCGGGGAAGACCATTTTCCTGTCTGCGGCTACGGGGTTTCCCGGTGCGCAGGATCGGGGGTTGCCGATGCCGCCGATCGAAGCTCTCGCGGGGGCGTGTACGGCTGCGTTCGCTGGGCGGTTGAAACAGTTGGGGATACCGGCTGTGCATGTGCATCGGGCGACCGGGTCTCATACGTGGGGGCAGTTCCAGGCTGACCTGCATGAGGCTTGGCCGCATTTGGCCAGGGCTATCGGGTGAGGGGTTCCAGCACGAGGAGTGGCACCGGGACGGGTGAGGGGTAGCGCCGCGTGGTTATTGAACGCGGGGACTGGGCGGTGTGGTCGGGAGTGTGGGGGTTGAGTTCGGTGGGGTGGGTATCACGGTGACCAGTTGGGGGGTCGAGGCTTCGGGTTCGAGGGTTTCGGGCAGGGTTCTCTGGCGGGTTCTGCGGAACCACCACTGCAGCAACGCGATGCCGATCAGGGCCAGTAGGGCTGTGGTGAGGCTGATGGGTAGGCCGGGTGGGCGCCAGGTGACGGTGAGGGTCGCGTTGTGGGTGCCGGGTGGGATGTCGACCGCTACGAAGGTGCCTGCTACTGCGCGGATGGGGATTTCGCTGTTGCCGAGGGTGGCTGTGTAGCCGGGCCAGGCCAGGCGGGACAGCACGATTCGGCCGCCGGTGCCGGAGGAGACGGTGGCGCGGTTGGTGAGACCTGCCTCGGGCATGACGGTGGCGTGTACGCCGGATTCGTGGGCGATCAGGTCGCCGGGGGAGGGGAGGGGGTTGACTCGCTCGAGGACCCAGATCTGGTGTTCGTGACCGGGGTAGTGGACGAACTTCCAGCCCGCGGGGGCGGGCTCGGTTCCGGCATGGGGATACTGACTGCGTTGCAGGACAATGCGATCCAGGCGCATCAGATCGACGATCGGTGTGTCGGTCGACGGCTCGACGGCGAAGACCCTCCGGTACGCGTCAGGGCAGGTGCCGCCGTCCCAGGCCATGCACAGCAAGCCCGCGAAGGCGGCGTGCCCGACGGGCGTGTACCCGTTCACGTACTGCAATCGGAGGTTCTTGGCGTAGCTGCCCAGCGCGATGGAGCCGTAAGTGCCTGCGAGCGTGCGCTCTTCGTCGCGCACCATGATCCGGTCCGCCAATTGCAGTGTGCGACCGCCGAAATCGGGGAACGCGGTGGTCATGTCCGAGCGCTGTTCGGCGAATCCGTACGACATCGGAGTCCGGGGCGCCGACGCCACCTGGACGAACGCGATCGGGAAGGTCGTGGCGATGGTCAGCGCGGCCGCGGCGGCGATCCCGCGCGTGCGCGCCAGCCACACCACCCCGGCCCCGAGCCCGACCACCACGAACACGGCGAGGGCGTGGCGTTCGACGAGTTTCGGTGCGGCGGAGAACGATCGGATGAACAGCAACGCGATCAGCGCACCCGCCGCGGCGTACCGTCGCCGCGACGCGGTGAAATCGCCGTAGCGACTGATCAGCACGCACACCAGCACCAGCAGCGCGATCGCGAGCATCGGCAACACGCGCGCCGGCCACCGGAGCGGACCGATCGCTCCCGGCCCCGCCGTCCACATCAGGGTCGCCACCGCGAACAGTGCGATGCCGCTCCACGAGGCGGCATGGCGTGCCGCGGACTTCCAATCGATGAAGGCGAGCGCGGGAATCACGAACCACGCGATGTAGACCATCGGTAGCGGCTGCACATGCCCCCACCACGCGGTGAACGCGGGGACGGTGCTCGGCAGGCTCGCGTTGAGCGATTCCGACCACGGGACGGTCAGGAACGGGTCGTTGTGGATGGTGGAGACGTCGCCGCGCCAGGTGGCCTGCGAGGACAGCAGGATCGGCAGGTTGGCGATCATGGACGCGAGCACCGCGAGCCCGGACGCGGTGAGCAGTCGCACGACCGGCGCCCACCTGCGCTGGTACAGGTATTCGCCCGCGGCGACGGTGGCGATCATCAAGCCGGATTCGACTGCGGGAAAAGCGTATTGGATGGTCAGCGCCAGATACAGGAACACGAACAGCGGGATCGGCCCGGTGCGGCCTCGCGCGTAGAGGACCGCGGAGGCCCAGGCGTGCACCAGCCAGGCGGTGCCGGTCTGCGAGGTGAACCAGCTGGCCTCGTCGAAGAACAGGAACCATCCGCTGAACGGAAACGCCACGCCCGCGACCGCGGCCCATGGCGCGCGGGCGCCGTAGGCCAGGCAGATGCGGAAGACGCCGAGTGCGGCGATCGCGGAGAACACGAACTTCACCGCGGTCGCGTACAGCGCGAGATTGTCGAACGAGGGCGCCAGCAGGTACACCAGCAGCTGCGCGGGGTTGTAGAGCCCGGCTTCCTCGAGGCTGTAGTTGCCCGCCATCCATTCCCACGGCACCATCGCCGGGAACCGCCCCGCCCGCAATTCGGTACCGAGCAACTGCCACATCGGCACGTATTGCGCCTCGGTGTCGTCGGTATAGAAGTGCCGCGAATCCCCCAGCAGCACAGCGAGATACCCGAGGAGGACCGCGGCGATGACGACCCCGGCCCACCGCACGACTTGTTTTCGCGGTTCGAGCTCCGCGCGTACCCACACGAGCGCGGGAGCTTAGAGCATGGAGATGAATCGAACAATAGCGCCGGGTATCCGTACGGAAGTGGTGGACGTTTGTCCAGCTCAGATATGGTTAGGGTGGGGTTTGATAGCATGGCGCAACCTGAGCAGGACCCTTCGAGAGAGTCGTCAATTGCAGTTCGAAATCGTCGAGCGGGACGAGACCTGGGTGGCCGGTCTTCCGGTTCGCAGTCCCAAACGCGCACTCGGTGAGCTCCGCGACCGTGACCTCGAAACGGCATGGTCGGCGGTTCTGCATCAGGATCTCGGCGGGCCTCTGGCCAGCGCCTATACCGACTACACCGGTGAGCTGAGTACGTACAACACCCAGATCGTGGGCTACCGGTGCGAGTCGCTCGATCAGGTCACTCGCGGACATCTGGCGGCCCGGTTGCCGCGCGGCACCTACGCGCGCTTCTCCTCGGTCGGTAATTTCCCGCAGGTGATGACGGATCTGTGGACCCAGATCGCCTACGCCGAGGAGCACAACCAGATCAAGCGCACCTTCACCGGCGATTTCGAGTGCTACCCGCACGCCTACAAGATCGACCTGTACCTGGCGGTCGACCCACGATGACCTATTCGATCGTGGTCCGTGGCGCGGCGCTGTACGGCGGCCTGGCGGTGCCGAAGGTGCACCCGAGCTTCAAAGTGAGCAACAGTGACCTGATCGAGTTCCTCAAGGACCGGCTGCGCGACCGCCCCGGCGGCGGCGAACCGCTGCACACGGTCTACGTGCCCGACCCGGCGGGCAACTGGAACGCGCTGGTGGCACGCGAATACGCGACTCCGGACGACGTACCGGTCGGCGATCTCATGCTGCGAGTTCCCAAGGGTATCTATGCCCGTTTCGCGCCCAACGGCGACTATCACGACCCGGTGGAAGACGTCTGGGCCCAGGTCGACGACGCGACGGCGTCGGCCGAGATCTCCCGCGCCTACCGCGAGGAGATCGAAGTGTGGCACGGTCCCGACACGGTGGAATTGTTCGTGTCGATCACGGTTGATAGCTGAAAGTTAGCCGAATTCGAACCGATCGGTCTTGACTCGACCGCCTCTCGCGCATTCACCCGTTCTGACCTGGGATTATTTCAACTGGCTCAGAAGGTTACCGGAAAATTAGCCACTCGTATGGTGCATTCCTGCCGAATGACGGATACTGCGTAGGAAATCTTTGGCTGGTCGGACAAAGCCGACGTGGGTGTAGGTACGGAGTTGTATGAGGGTGTCGGCTCACACCGGCTCGGATAACCGGGTGGTCGGTGCGAATGCGGGCGGGTTGCGGTACCTCGACAGCAGCTCTGGATGCCATGTCCGCATCTGTTCACCAGCGGAAGATCCGGCACTGTGGGATCGGTATCTCGAGGGTGCGCTGAATGGTTACCGGCACTACGGAGTTCAGGACGCGCTCGATGTCGAGACCCTCGCCGACGGCCGTTCGACGTCGCTGTTCCTCGTCGCGATCGATCCTGACGGGTCGGTGGTGGCCGGCCTGCGCGCGCACGGGCCGCACGCGACCGCTGACGACATCCCCGGATTCCACCCATGGCTCGGCACTCCAGGCGAGGCCGCGTTGCGCGCCTCCGTCGACGCCAAGGCGCCGCACGGAGTCGTCGAATCCAAGGGCGGGTGGTCGATACGGTCGGTCCCGCGCAGGCCGGAACTCGGCGCGTTGGTGGCCCGCGGCGTCGTCCACGTCACCTGGCTGCTCGACGTGCGGTACGGGTTCGGCGTCAGCCCCCTGCATCAGCTCGAGTCCTACCGATCGAGTGGGGCACGCCAGGATCCCGGCATTCCCGCCGTGTCCTACCCGGACGAGCGGTACACCACCGTGCCGGTCTGGTGGGATCTGTCCGATCTGTCGGCGGCGACGCCGACCCAGCGCGATCTGATCGACGTCGAGCGCGCGCAACTGCTCGAAGTGCGACGCCCATGATCCGAGACCTCGCGCCCACCGACGTCTTCCGAGCGTCGGTGCTCGATGACGCGGTCCCCGCCGACGCGGCCGAGCTGGCGCGCCTGCGGGAGCTCCCCGGTATCTCGGTGAGCGATCTGCGTCCCGCGATGCGATCGGAACTGGCCCGGCTCAAAGCCGCGCCCGACGCGGACCCGGCCGACGATCGCTGGGTGTACTACCCGTGGCGCCGCGCGCTGGTCGCCATCGTCGGCGCCACCGCGTTTCGCGCTGTTCGGCAGGACCGCAACCGGAACAAGCTGACCATCGCCGAGCAACGACAGCTGCGCGGCCAGGCGGTCGGCGTCATCGGGCAGAGCGCGGGGCACGAGATCGCCTACGTCGCCGCGCTGGAAGGCGCCTGCGGGCTGCTGCGGATCGCCGACTTCGACACCGTCGAGCTGTCGAATCTGAATCGGATTCCCGGTGGGCTGTTCGACATCGGGCTCAACAAGTGTGTCGTCACCGGCCGGCGGATCGCCGAACTCGACCCGTATCTGCCCGTCGAGATCTTCCCGGCGGGCGTCGACGAGTCGTCGATGGACGAATTCCTGACCGGGCTGTCGGTGGTGGTCGAGGTCTGCGATTCCCTCGACGTGAAACTCGCCGCCCGCGAGGCGGCCAGGCGGCACCGCATCCCGGTGCTGATGGAGACCAATGATCGAGGTCTGTTCGATGTCGAGCGATTCGATCTCGAACCCGATCGGCCGCCGTTCCACGGCTTGCTCGGCGAGACGACGAGAGCTGATCTGCGCGGCTTGTCGAACCGCGACAAGGCCCCGCATGTGATGCGGATCCTCGACCCGGATCAGCTCTCGGCCCGGCTCGCCGCCAGCCTCACCGAAATCGACGAGACGGTCACCACGTGGCCCCAGCTCGGCAGCGATGTGGGGCTCGGCGCTGCCATCATCGCCACGGCGGTGCGCCGGATCGGCCTCGATCAGGCGCTGCCGTCCGGGCGAATTCGCGTCGACCTCGAGCGCGAGCTCGACAGCCTCGGCGAGCCCGATCGAGGTGACCGCGGATTCACGGCCGACGCCGTGCCGCTCGACGAGCTCGACGAGCCGCACACATCGATCGCCCGCATCCTGCACGGCATCGAACGCGCGCCGTCGGGTGGCAACGCGCAGCCGTGGGTGGTGCGCGTCGACGGTTCCGCCGTGCATCTCGCGGTCGACCCGGCGCGTACCTCCGGGATGGATATCGGATTCCGTGGCAGCGCGGTGGCTCTCGGCGCGGCCCTCTACAACGCCCGCGTCGCCGCCGCAGCTCAGGGTTTGCTGGGGACGCACGAGATCGTGCTCGGCGGTACGGCGCCCGTGTCGGCGGTGCTGCACCTCGGTGCGCGCGCCGACCCGGAACTGGCCGCCGATTACCCTGGAATGCTGACCCGTGCCACCAACCGGCACCTCGGCGACGGGCGCACCATGGCACCGGAAGTGCTTGATGCACTGGCTGTTTCGGCTGCGGCGGAAGGCGCGTTCGTGCGCGGGGTCACCGATCGCGCCGGGCTCGGCGAGGTCGCCGAACTCCTCGCCGAATCCGACCGCGTCCGCTACCTGACGCCCCGGCTGCACGCGGAGATGTTTGGTGAATTGCGCTGGCCCGCTGACGATTTACGAACCGGGCTCGACCTGCGAACCATGGAGCTGGCCTCCGACGAGTACGCCAAACTGGCCATCGGCGGGCGTGCCGATGTGATGGCCTACCTGCGGAACTGGTCCGGCGGCGCGGCGCTGGGCGACTACGCGCGCCAGCGGATTTCGTCCGGCTCGGCGCTGATCGCGGTCACCTGCCCAGCCGGCGCCGACGCCGATCTGGCCGATTATGTGCGTGGCGGTTCCGCCGTCGAGCGCGTGTGGATTGCCGCGCAGAAGCTGGGCCTCGCGGTCCAGCCGATGTCCCCGGTTTTCCTCTACGTCCGTGACGACAACGATTTGCGCAACGTATCCGCAGGATTCACAGATACACTGGCCTCGATCCACAAACGGTTCTCCGCACTGATGGGAATTCCCGGGCACGAGACGGTCACGGCAGTATTACGACTGAGCTATGCGCCCGCGCCGACAGTACGGAGCGCCAGGCTCCCGGTACTCGGTTCAGGGAACTGACAGATAGCACGATCGGAGAAACGGTGCCTCGGCGAAACCTCGACTCGTTGGTGACGCAGGTCGCCTCGGAGTTGATGGGCGTCGACGCCACGACCATGGTCGTGGCCAGTGAGCGCGTGCTCGCGAGCCTGGTGGACTACTTCGACGTCGAGTTCGCCTATCTGCGCCACACCGTGCGTGAGCAGCGCCAGACCGTGCTGATCGCCGAGTGGCCGCGCCGGCCCTACGTGCCCGACCCCGACCCCTTACGCGTCATCGACTTCGCCGAGGCCGACTCGTTGTTCCTGGCCAGCGAGAACGCCGTCGAGCCGATCATCGTCAGCCGAGGCGACGAATACCCCGACTACCAGGAGATGATCAGGCAGACCACCGGCATGCCCTCGATGGTGACGGCCTGTGTTCCCCTGGTCTCGCGCGGGGTGTCCATCGGCGCGCTCGGCTTCGTCCGGCGCGGTGACCGGGCGTGGACCACCCGCGAGGTCAATGTACTCAAGGCGATCGCGGCCCTGTTCGCCCAGCTACAGGCCAGGGTGGAGGCCGAGGACCGGCTGCGCTACATCGCCTCGCACGACGATCTCACGGGCCTGGCCAACCGGCGCGCGCTGCTCGAGCACATGGAGGAACGACTCGCGCCGGGGAACGAGGGTCCGATCGCGACCTTCTTCCTCGACCTCGATCGGCTCAAAGCGCTCAACGACTTCCTCGGGCACAACGCGGGCGACAATTTCATCCGCACGCTCGCGGCCAGGTTGCGCAAGAACTTCGCCCCCGAGGACATGATCGCGCGCCTGGGCGGCGACGAGTTCGTCATCGTGCCCGCCAAGACGATGGACGCGGTGGCCGCCGAACTGGAGGCGAACCGGATCCAGGAGCTGGTCGGGCGCCGGGTCTCGGTCGGGCAGGAATCGGTGAGCCGCGGGGTCAGCGTCGGCGTGGCGCTCGGTGTGCCCGGCGAGACGACGGTGTCGGACGTGCTGCGCCGTGCCGACCACGCGTTGCTCTCGGCGAAATCCGGTGGTGGCAACGGGATCGCGGTGTTCACCGACGCCATGCGGGTCCAGTTCGAGTTACAGGACGACGTCGAGGTCAACCTGCGCAGCGCGGTGTCCGACGGGTCGATGGTGCTGCACTATCAGCCCGAGGTCGACCTGCGCACCGGACGCATCGTGGCGCTGGAAGCGCTGGTGCGCTGGCAGCACCCCACGCGCGGACTCCTGCCTCCCGGCGCGTTCGTCGCCGTCGCCGAGGCCACCAACCTGGCGGGCGAACTCGGCCGGTGGGTGATCCGGTCGGCGTGTTCGCAATTCGCCGACTGGCGCCGCCGCGGCCTGGCCGCCAATGTGGTGATCCGGATCAATGTGTCCCCGGTCCAGCTGGTGAGCGCCGATTTCGTCGAGCGCATCGAGGACATTCTCCGCCTGTACGGCATCGACGGCAGTTCCGTCTGCCTGGAGATCACCGAGCACGTCGTCGTGCAGGACCTCGTGCGAACCAGACTCACCCTGCGCGGCCTGAAACGGATGGGCGTGCAGATCGCCATCGACGATTTCGGTACCGGCTACAGCTCGCTCTCCCATCTCAAGGCGCTGCCCGTCGACGCCGTGAAGATCGACCGCGGTTTCGTGCAGCGGCTCGGCGACAGCGACGACGACCTGGCGATCGTGAAGTCGATCATCGGGCTGGCCGGGTCGTTCGGCCTCGGCGTGGTGGGCGAGGGGGTGGAGACGCCGATGGCGGCCAGGACGCTGGTCGGTCTCGGCTGCTACCGCGCGCAGGGGTTCCTCATCGCCAGGCCGATGCCGGGTGAGGAAGTCGAGGCGCACCTGCGCGAAGGACGTATCCCGCTCGACCTCGACCTGCCGCGCGCGGGTCGTGGCGTGGCGTCGAGCTGAATCGCGGCGATGCCGTCCGACGATTGGCTCCTGGTGGAGACCCTCCTCCCCGGTGGTGAGCCGACGGTGGTCGCCGCGGGCGCGCACCCGAGGCACTGGTCCGGGCTCGGCTCGCTGCGTCGGGTTCTCGGCCCGTCCCGCGCGCGGATCGCGACAGAGGCGGTGCGGCGCTGCCACGCGGACGGGCACGCGCAGCGCCTGGTCGAGGCGGACACACTGGTGATGACCGAGCCGGTGCCGTGCGCTTACGGCGGCGTCCACGGGGTGCGGCTGTGGGCCGGAGCCGTCGATACCCCGATCCCGCCACCGCGCCGAGTCGCCGCCTGGGACTGGGATGCCGACACCGAGCTCGCCCATCACGGACCCGGTCTGGAGGAACTCGTCTTCGCCAGGGACCCCGAACAGGTCCGGGTGATCCGCACGCCGCCCGAGGCATTCGGCCGGATGGCGCGCTTCGACGGGCGCATCGAGTACTTCGCGATGGTTGCGCGCATCGACGACGGTGGCGTGTGGCAGGGCGAGGTCGACATGGCGGGCGACGACGACGAGGTCCGCCACTTCCAGATGATCACCAGGGCGGTACCCGCGCAACGCCGGATCAGCGCGCTGATGCACGCCATCCCCGAGCTCGACTCCGCGCAGCCCGCGGCCGATCCTGATACGGCCATGTTGCGCGCCGTTTCGCAGAGCAGCGGTGTGGGTGTCGGCATCATCGAGCTGACCAGCGCCCTGATCTACGAATGGGCCGGACCACCGCTGCCCCCGCTGGATCGCTGGCTGGTGGAGCGACCCGTCATCGATCCTGATGATCTCGCCACGTTGCGGGGCGCCTGCCGCGACCTGGCCCGTACTCCGGGTACCGGCAGGCGACTGGCGCTGCGGGTGCGGTTCGCGGTCGGGGAGTGGATCACCGCGCAGGCCGAACTGGTGGCCATGGGTACGGGGCACGGGCTGCTGCGGGTGTGGTCGGCCGGTGACGGCTCGCTCGTCGCGCACTGAGCCGCATCTTTCGACGCTGTTCACCTCCCGTTCCTCGGGCAGGACCCGGAGGTAACCCGCGCGGCGCGACGATCGGCGTGTGCGCATCGTGCAGCTTGCCAATTTCTATGGCCCGCGATCGGGTGGGTTGCGCACTGCCCTGCACCACCTCGGTGAGGGCTATGTGGCGGCGGGGCACGAAGTGGTGCTGATCGTGCCGGGGTCGCGGCGTTCGGAAGAGGTTCTGCCCACCGGTGCGTTGCGAATTACTCTGCCCGCGTTGGGAATTCCGTGGACAGGTGGGTATCGCGCGGCGGATCCGCGGCGGGTGGCCGACGTGTTGTCCGGGTTGTCGCCGGACGTGCTCGAGGTGTCGGACCGGCTCACGCTGCGCGGTTTCGGCCGGTGGGCGGGGCGGCGCGGGGTGGCGAGCGTGATGATCTCGCACGAGCGCCTCGACCGGCTGCTCGGCCAGTTCCTGCCCGGACCCGCCGCGCGCCGCTGCGCCGACGTGGCCAACCGGCGCACGGCAGCCGACTACGACATGGTCGTGTGCACCACCGACTTCGCGCGGGAGGAATTCCTGCGGATCGGTGCGCCGAACGTGGAACTGGTCCCGCTCGGGGTCGACCTCGATCTGTTCAGTCCACGACGCCGTGACTCCGGCTTGCGCGCCGATCTCGGCGTCGCCGGGCATCCGATGCTGGTGCATTGCGGTCGGCTGTCGGTGGAGAAGCGTGTCGACCGCAGTATCGAGGCGGTCGGCGCCCTGCATCGCGCCGGCGTACCCGCCCGGCTGGTCGTCGCAGGCGACGGGCCGCGGCGCGAGTCGCTCGAACGCCGCGCCCGCACCCTGCCCGCCCTGCCCGGAGGTGAACCCGCGGTCCACTTCACCGGCTTCATCAACGAACGCGCGATGGTGGCGAAACTCCTCGCCACCGCGGATGTTTCACTGGCGCCGGGCCCGCACGAGACCTTCGGCCTCGCTGCTCTGGAGGCCTTGGCCGCGGGCACTCCGGTCGTGGCGAGCCGCTCGTCCGCCCTCGCCGATATCGTCACCGCCGAATGCGGGGCCATCGCCGCCGATCGGCCCCGTGCCTTCGCGCAGGCTGTCACCGATGTCTTGGCCATGCCCACCTCCGGCCGCCGTCGAGCTGCCCGCTCGCGCGCCGAGCAATTCGGCTGGCCCCGCGCGGTCGCGGGAATGCTCGCGGTGCTGGGTCGCTGATCGGGCAGGCTCGGCGTTCGGGCTCAGCTCTCCGAGCGGGCCGCCAGGACGGCGTCGTAGAGCTCGCGGCGGGAGGCGCCCCGGCCTGCGGAGACCTCGGCGCAGGCGTCCTTGAGTCGCATGCCGCCTGCCACCAGTGTCTCGACCTCGTCGACCAGTTCGGCGGGTTCGGCCGAAACCGGTTGGGAGCCTTCGAGAACCACGGTGATCTCGCCGCGGGCGCCATCGGCGGACCAGGCGGCCAGTTCGCCGAGCGTGCCGCGGACGACCTCCTCGTAGGTTTTGGTGAGTTCGCGGCAGATGGCGGCGCGACGGTCGGGGCCGAGGACCGCGACCGCGTCGGCCATACAGTCGGCCAGGCGGTGGGGTGCTTCGAAGAAGACGATGGCGCGCTGTTCGGAGGCCAAGGTACGCAACCACTCTCGGCGCTGGCCGCCCTTACGCGGGGCGAAGCCGTCGAAACAGAAGCGTTCCACCGGGAGACCGGACAGGGCCAGCGCGGTGGTGACCGCCGAGGGGCCGGGCAGGCAGGTGACCGGGAGATCACGGTCGACGGCGGCGGCGACCAGCCGATAGCCGGGGTCGCTCACCGACGGCATGCCGGCATCGGTGACCAGCAGGACTGTCAGACCGCTCGCGATGTCGTCGAGCAGGGCGGGGATACGGGCGGCTTCCACATGGTCGTAGAAGCTGACGATGCGGCCGGTGATCTCGACGCCGAGTGCCTTCGCGAGCGATTTCGTGCGGCGGGTGTCCTCGGCCGCGACCACGTCGGCCGAACCGAGCGCGTCGCGCAGTCGCTGCGAGGCGTCGCCGATGTCGCCCATGGGGGTTGCCGCTAAGACCAACACAGTGTTGTCCGACCTCTCCGGTAAGTTCTCCCCGCAGGCGATCGAGTGCGGCGAGCAGTGCGGCCAGGCGGTATTCGGTCGCCCGGAAGCCGCGTGCGTAGATGGCGCGTGTTCATTCTGTCAGGCGGGGGAGCCGCGCCCGAGGGCGCGTAGGTGGGGAAACGAGGGGGCACAAGTGTCGGGTCGGACTTCGTGGGTGGCACCGCCTACGATCGGGGCGTGATCCCGGTGACCGATGAGCGCGCGATGCCTCCGTCGCGTCCCGTGTCGGCGTCGGTCAGTCCCGCGCCGCTGCGCCCGGCCCCCGATTTCGGTCCGCTCGACACCGCGCGCGGCTGGCTCGTCACCGCGGTGCTCACCGTCATCGCCGCGCTGACCAGGTTCATCAACCTGAACTATCCGACCGACGCGCGCACTCCCGTCTTCGACGAAAAGCATTACGCCCCACAGGCCTGGCAGATGGTCACCGGCGGCGGCGTGGAGGACAACCCCGCCTACGGCCTGGTCGTGCACCCACCCGTCGGCAAGCAGTTCATCGCCCTCAGTGAGGCGATCTTCGGCTACAACGCGTGGGGCTGGCGTGGTACGGCGGCGCTGGCGGGCACGATCCTGGTGCTGCTCGTGGTGCGGATCGTGCGCCGGATGGCCCGCTCGACGCTGATCGGCGCGTTCGCGGGCGTGCTGCTCATCGCCGAGAGCCTGACCTTCGTCTCCTCGCGCATCGGCATGCTCGACATCTTCATGTCGCTGCTGGTCACCGCGGCGTTCGGCTGTCTGATAGTCGACCGCGACGAAATGCGCGAGCGGATGGCTCGCGCGGATCTGGCCGGGCGGGTCGGCGTCTCGGACTGGGGTCCGCGGCTGGGCGTGCGCTGGTGGCGGTTCGGCGCGGGCGTGCTGCTCGGGCTCGCGTGCGGCACCAAGTGGTCGGGCATCTACTACATCATGTTCTTCGGCCTGCTCAGCGTGGCCTTCGACGTGAGCGCGCGCCGCGCGTACGGGGTGCGCAAACCGTGGCTGGGCGCGATGGTGCGCGACGTGGGGCCCGCGCTGTACGCGCTGGTGGTGATTCCGCTGGTGGTGTACCTGTCGTCGTATTGGGCGTGGTTCGCCAGCGAGAACGGGGTGTTCCGGTACGCGGTGGGCAATCAGGTCGGCAGCGGTGGCGCGTTCGCGTTCCTGCCCGACGCGCTGCGCTCGCTCTGGTACTACCAGGGCGAGACCCTCGACTTCCATTCCAGTCTCACCAATTCGGCGGGCAACCACCATCCGTGGGAGTCCAAGCCGTGGACCTGGCCGATGGGCCTGCGCCCGATGCTCTACTACTACGCCGACGGCACCGTCACCGGTTGCGGCGAAGCGCAGTGCGTGAAGGCCGTGATGGCCGTCGGCACGCCCGCGCTGTGGTGGCTGGCGCTGCCGCTGATCGGCTGGATGGTGTGGCGTTCGGTGGTGCGCCGCGACTGGCGTTACGCGGCGGTGCTGGTGGGCTACGGCGCGGGGCTGCTGCCGTGGTTCCTGACGCTGGACCGCCAGATGTACTTCTTCTACGCGGTGGTGCTCGCGCCGTTCCTGGTGATGGGGATGGCGCTGGCACTCGGCGACATCCTCGGGTCGGCGAGACCCGCCGGGATACCGCGCAGTCCGACGGGTACCTATCTTCCCGCCCCGGTGAACGAGCGGTACGCGCTCGGCTTGCTGATCGTCAGCATCTATCTGGGCTTGGTGATCGCGAACTTCGTCTGGCTGTGGCCGATCCTCACGGGCCAGGCGATCACGCCGCAGAACTGGCAGGACCACCTCTGGCTGCCGAGCTGGCGGTAGCGCCGGGGCAGTCAGTCCAGGGCGCGGTGGACGAAGGCGATCGCGTCGGCGTCGTCGAGCCCGAGCCGCCGGACCGTGGTCACATAGTCGACGGCGGCGCGGCTGGCGATATCGCGGGTGGGGTCGCCGGAGGAGGCGATGAAAGAGCCTTGGCGGCCACGGGTTTCGAGCACGCCGTCGGACTCCAGTTCGCGGTAGGCGCGGGCGACGGTGTTGGGGGCGATGCCGAGATCGGCGGCCAGCGCGCGGACCGTGGGGATCTTGGTGCCCGCGGGGAGGGTGCCCGCGCGGACCTGTTCGATCACGGCCATGCGCAGCTGCTCGTAGGGCGGCTGCGAGGAATCGGTGGACAGCTCGACGTGGAACACGATGCTCACACCTCGTCTCGGGACAGCGGGCAGGACATACAGCGCGGACCGCCGCGGCCGGAGCCCAGCTCCGAACCGCTGATGGTGACCACCTCGATACCCGCCTCGGTCAGGCGCGAGTTGGTCATCTCGTTGCGTTCGTAGGCCACGACCACGCCGGGCGCGAGGGCGAGGGTGTTGTTGCCGTCGTCCCACTGTTCGCGTTCGGCGTCGGGCCCCTCGCGGCCGGTGTCGATCACACGCAGCTTCGGAATGCCCATCGCCGCGGCGGCGGCGGGCAGGAACGGTTCGGGTCCGGTGATGCTGATGCGCTCGAGGTCACCGCGTCCCGAGAAGCCGTCCTCGCGGCGGATGGTGAACGCCTCCAACGATTTCCGCACGCCCGGATACATCACCACCGCGTCGGTGTCGACCATGGTGCAGACGGTGTCGAGGTGCATGGTGGCCCGGTTCTGCGCGATCGGCACCACCAGTACGGTGTGCGCGAGCTCGTCGTCGAACAGGCTGCGCGCCAGCGCTTCCGCGCCCGCGGGGGTCGTTCGCTCGCCGACACCCACGGCGACAACACCTTTGGCGAGCAGCAGCACATCGCCGCCTTCGATCGGCGCGGTGTGTGACTCGTAGGCCCGGCGCACGCCGAGGAAACGTGGATGGAACGCGTAGACGAGGTCGGTGATGGAGGTCTCGCGGCTGCGGGCGGGCAGGGCCAGCGAGGTGATCGCGACCTTCGGGCCGACCCAGAACGAGGAATCGCGGGTGAACAGCAGATTCGGGAGCGGATCGACGACGAAATCGCCGCCGTGGTGCATGCGCCGCACCAGCGAGGTGGCGTCGGGGCCGAACGGCAGCTCGTCGAAGGTCATTCCGGCCATCAGGATGTCGGCGAGCGCGGGGGCGTCGAATTTGCGCAGTTCGGCGGCGAGCTGGTCGGCCAGGCCGTGGCCGAGCCTGCGCGCGTCGACTGCCGCCGAGATGCCCTGGATCCTGGCTGCCCCACTGGCGCTGAGGGTTTCGGTCAGCAGGTCTGCCAGTAACAGCACCTCTACGCCGCGCTCGCGCAGTACGGTGGCGAAGGCGTCGTGTTCGGCTTGTGCGCGCTCGACCCAGGGGATGCCGTCGAACAGCAGCTGATCGTTGTTGCTCGGGGTGAGTCGGCGTAGTTCTGCGCCGGGGCGGTGCAGCAGCACCGTCCGTAGCTGGCCGACCTCGGAGGTGACGGTCAGGCGCGAGTCGGGGGCGGTTCCCATCTGCAAACCGTAATGCGAGGACCGCGTGTCTGCGAGCTGCAACGCGCTGGGTTCGGCCGCGGCTGCTCGTCGGTGACCGCCGCTCGGGCGCGTGTTCCGCCCATTTTTCGTACACGACACGAATACCTGAAGTATTGTTTAGGTGGTAGTGGGAGGAGCTATAGATGACGATGGCCGATTGGCAAACGAAGGAGCTGACCCCCGGGCAGCTATCCGATCGTAGTGGAGTTGCAGTGTCCGCGTTGCACTTCTACGAACGCGAAGGTCTCATATCGAGCCGTCGAACCAGTGGCAATCAACGTCGATATTCTCGCGAGACCTTGCGCCGGGTCGCCTTCATCCGTATCTCGCAGCGGGTCGGTATCCCACTCAGTGAGATTCGCTCGGCCTTGGACCGGCTCCCCGAGGGGCGCACCCCGACTCGTCGCGACTGGGAGAACCTGTCGACCACCTGGCGCGAGGATCTCGACGACCGCATCACCCAGCTCGTGCGCCTGCGCGACAACCTGACCGGCTGCATCGGCTGCGGCTGCCTGTCGCTCGGCTCGTGCAAACTCGTCAACGAGCACGACCGGCTCGGTGCGGAGGGTCCTGGTGCGCGCGTGCTCGATGTCCAGGTGAACTGCCCGCCGAAATCCGGCTGCGTATAGCTCTTGTCGGACGCCTCGGGCATCATCGCGGGTATGACTTCTCTGGATGCCAAGGCGAAGACTCTGCTCGAACTGCACCGTCCGGGAAATCCGGTGGTGCTGCCGACCGTCTGGGACGCCTGGTCGGCGAATGTCGCTGTGGCGGCTGGTTTTTCGGGCCTGACCATGGGCAGCCACCCGGTCGCCGACTCGATCGGCCGCGCCGACGGTGAGGGAATGAGTTTCGACGAACTCCTGGCCCGCGTCACCCAGGTCACCGCCTCGGTCGAGGTCCCGGTCTCGGTCGACATCGAATCCGGCTACGGCCTCGAACCGCTGCAACTGATCGACGGCCTGCTCGCCGCGGGCGCTGTCGGCCTCAATATCGAGGACACGGTGCACAGCGAGGGCAAGCGTCTGCGTTCGCCCGCCGAACACGCCGACCTGGTCCGCGGCCTGCGCGAAGCCGCCGACGCGGCGGGCGTGCACGTCGTGGTCAACGCCCGCACCGACCTGTTCGTGCGTCAGGACGGCGACGAGGCCGACCGCCTCGACCGTGCCATCGCCCGCCTGACCCTGGCTGCCGAAGCGGGTGCCGACGTTCTCTACCCGGTGGGCAAGCACGCCGACGCCGACCTGCGCCGGCTCACCACCGAGCTGCCGCTGCCGGTCAACGCGATCGGCCAACCGGGTAGCCCGGCCAAGGACTACTTCGCCGGCCTCGGCGTCGCTCGCATCAGCTTCGGCCCGTTCCTTCAGGCCGCATTGGGCGCCGAGGCGACCAACCTGCTGGCTGCCTGGAAATAGCCGCTAGGCCTTACCTTCGACCTCCGCGGCGACGCCGTTGAGGATCAGTTCCAGGCCGAAGACGAAGTCGCCGTCCGCCGGATCGTCGGGCGGCGACTGGAACAGCGGTGAGGCGAACAGCGCGGCCGCCTGCGGGAGCGTGTGGGGATCGACCAGCCGGGCCAGCGCCGCGCCGTAGTGCTGGTTGACGTCGGCCTCGTCCAGGCCGGTGCCCTGCCTGGCGTCCGTCAATTGCTGGGTGAGCAGACTCGATTGCCGCACATGCATGTCCACCAGCATCACGATGCCCACTTTTGTCGCCCAATCGAGCTCGGTCGCGGCGAGGGCGCGCAGCGCGGCGTCCAGCCAACCGATCGCGTGGGGTCCACGCGGTGGTCCGCTGATCGGCAGTTGCGCGTGCCACGGGTGCGCGAGTAGGACCGCGCGAAGGGCGTGCGCCCATCGGCGCAGTCCGGTGCGCCACTGTCCGGGTTCGGAACTGATGTCCGGTGCGGGGCCGAGTGCGAGATCGGACATCAACTCGAACAGTTCGTTCTTCGAGCCGACGTGGCGATAGAGCGCCATCTTCGTGAAGCCGAGGGTCGAGGCGACTTCGGCCAGGGTCACCGCCCCGATGCCGCGCCGGTCGGCCAGCTCCACCGCGGCGCGCACGACGCGCTCGACGTCGAGCTCCGCCGGTCGGCCGAGCCGCGCTCGATCCGGTAGTCGCCAGAGTCTGCTCAGGTCGGCGGGCACCGGCTCGTCGGTCATCGCGGAGACTTCCTCCTGGGTTCGGGCAGCGTCGGTCGGCTGCGGGCACATACTATCCACGCGATTACTATCCTTGAGATAGTATCCCAGGGATAATTAGTGCTGCCGCTATCCGAGAGGTTGGCAACCGCATGACCGATCAACTGGTCGCCCCCAGACCGCGAGTGCGCGACGTCGACGCGCTGCGCGGCTTCGCGCTCTTCGGCATCTTCGTCGTCAACATCACCTTCATGGCCTCGGGATATCCCGGCAATCTGGTCATCGATCCCGCCTTCACCTCGCCCCTCGACGACGCTGTGCGCGGCCTGTCGTCGGTGTTCGTCGACATGAAGTTCTATGTGCTGTTCTCGTTCCTGTTCGGCTACAGCTTCACGTTGCAGATGGAATCGGCGGCCGCCGCCGCAGTGGCCTTCGAACCGCGCATGCTGCGCCGGATCGCGGGGCTGTTCGTGCTCGGCGTGCTGCACATCGTCTTCCTGTACGGCGGCGACGTACTGACCACCTACGCACTGGCCTGCCTGGTGCTGTTCTGGATGCGGCGATGCCGGGATCGGACGGCGCTGCGGGTGGCCGCCGCGTTGTACGGCGTCGTGCTGGCGAGCCTGCTGCTGAGTGGGCTTTTCCTCGACACCGCGAGCTTCTTGCCCGCGCCGGAGGTGGCGCACGCGAACGCCGAACAGGCCACCTCGGCGATGCTGGGCGGCTGGGGCGACATCATCGGCCAGCACCTCGACGGATTGGTGTTGCTGATCCTGCAGGCGGTCAGTCTGCAGGGCCCCACCGCGCTGGCGATGTTCCTGCTCGGCATGGTCGCGGGTCGCCGGCAACTGTTCGCGCGGGTCCGCGGCGACGAACCGATCCTGCGGCGAATCCAGTGGGTCGGCTTTCCGGTGGGACTGGCGGGCAGCACGGTGTACACGCTCGGCGGGGGTACCGGGCACACGCTCGCGGTCGCCGTCAGCGTCGCCACCGCACCGTTGCTCGCTGCCGCCTACGTCGCGACGTTGCTGCGCTCGATGCACAGTCCGCGCACCGCGTGGATCCGCTCGGCGCTCGCGCCCGCGGGACGGATCGCGTTGACCAACTACCTGGGGCAGTCCGCGATCGGCCTGGTGATCTTCACCGGCGTCGGATTCGGTGCGGCCGGCAGCTTGTCGCCGTTGGCGACGATGGGACTGGCACTACTCGTTTTCGTGGCGCAACTCTGGGTGAGCGCGCTGTGGTTGCGCCGGCATCGATACGGCCCCGCCGAATGGATCCTGCGATGGGTGACCATCGGTCGCAGACCGGCCTGGCGAACGCTGCCGACCGCGGTGGGCTGAGGTACCCGGCGATTCCGAACGGTGGCGCACCGCGAAAGGCCGTGCGCCACCGTTCGTTCGACTATTCCTTGGGCTCGACGTAGCGCGGGAAGATCGGCTCCGGCGCGGGCAGGTCGAGACCGGGAACCAGGGGAGTGGCGATGTCGGCGAAGGTGCGGCCTTCCTGGGCGAGCAGGTCCAGGATCTTGGCCGCGGAGCCCGGCATCACCGGTTGGACCAGGATGGCGACGATGCGGACCACCTCGAGGGTGACGTAGAGGACCGTCGCCATGCGGGCCAGGTCTTCTGCGGTGCCCGACTTGCGCAGTGCCCAGGGGGCGTTGGCGGAGAAGTAGCGATTGGTTTCGCCGAGGGTGAGCCAGATGGCTTCCAGGGCGAGGTGCATCTGCTGGACGTCGAACTCGGCGCGGCATTTGGCGAGCAGCCCGTTCGCGCGGTCGAGCAGCGCACGGTCTTCGTCGGTGAACTCGCCGGGCGTGGGGGACTTGGCGTCGCAGTTCTTGTTGACCATGGTCAGGCTGCGCTGGACCAGGTTGCCGAACTCGTTGGCCAGGTCGGCGTTGATGCGGCCCGCGATGGCGTCGTTGCTGTAGCTGCCGTCCTGGCCGTAGGAGATCTCGCGCAGCAGGAAGAACCGCACCTGGTCGAGGCCGTAGGTGGACACCAGCGAGAGCGGGTCGACGACATTGCCCGTCGACTTCGACATCTTCTCGCCCTTGTTGTACAAGAACCCGTGCACGAACACCCGGTCGGGGAGTGCGATCCCGGCCGACATCAGGAACGCGGGCCAGTACACCGTGTGGAACTTGGTGATGTCCTTGCCGATGATGTGCAGGTTGGCGGGCCAGAACTTCTCGAACGCGGCGGAGTCGGTGTTCGGAAAGCCCACGCCGGTCAAGTAATTGGTGAGCGCGTCGACCCACACGTACATCACGTGGTCGGGCGCGCCGGGGACCGGAACACCCCAGTCGAAGGTGGTGCGGGAGATCGACAGGTCCTTCAGCCCGGACTTGACGTAGCTGACGATCTCGTTGCGCCGCGTCGAGGGTGCGATGAATTCGGGCCGCTCCTCGTAGAGGGCGAGGAGCTTGTCCTGATACTCCGAGAGCTTGAAGAAGTAGTTCGACTCCTCGGACCAGGTGACCGGGGTCTTGGTCTCGGTGGACTCGCGGGTGCCGTCGGCGAGGAGGGTGGTCTCGTCCTCGTTGTAGAAGGCCTCGTCGCGCACCGAGTACCAACCCGAGTAGTTGTCGAGGTAGATGTCGCCATTGGCGAGCATCCGTTCCCAGATGGCGACGCTCGCGGCCATGTGGTCGTCATCGGTGGTGCGGATGAAGCGGTCGAACGAGATGTCGAGCGCCTTGTCCATCGCCTCGAAGACGTCGGAATTGCGGGCCGCGAGCTCCTGCACCGGGATGCCTTCGGTGGCGGCGGTCTGCTGCATCTTCTGACCGTGCTCGTCGGTGCCGGTCATGAAGAACACGTCGTAACCGTCGAGTCGCTTGAAGCGGGCGATCGCGTCGGTGGAGATGTACTCGTACGCGTGGCCCATATGCGGCACACCGTTGGGGTACGCGATGGCCGTCGTGACGTAGAAGGCGGGCGCCTCGGCGCCTTCGGCTGCACTCATGATGGGCACTACTCTAATCCGGGTGGCAAACACGAATCGTCCGGCTCCGCCTGTTCCGCCGCCGCTCGCGCCCCTGATCGACGCGCATACCCACCTCGATGCCTGTGGCGCAACCGATGCCGCGTCGACCGCGGCCATCGTCGACCGGGCCGCCTCGGCCGGTGTCGGGCACGTGGTGACCGTCGCCGACGATCTCGCCGCCGCGCAGTGGGCCGTGCGGGCCGCGAACTGGGATCCGCGGGTGTACGCCGCTGTCGCGTTGCATCCCACACGGGCCAACGCCCTCGACGACACGGCGAAGGCCGAGCTCGAGCACCTCGCCACCGACCCGCGCGTGGTCGCGGTCGGTGAGACCGGTCTCGACTACTACTGGCCGGGCAAGCTCGACGGCTGCGCCGACATCGAAACCCAGATCGAGGGTTTCCGCTGGCACATCGACCTGGCCAAACGCGTGCGCAAACCGCTGATGATCCACAACCGCGAAGCCGACCACGACCTGCTCACGGTGCTGCTCGACGAGGGTGCGCCGGACACGGTGATCTTCCACTGCTTCTCCTCGGACGCCACGATGGCCGAGGCGTGTGTGGCGGAGGGGTACGTGCTGAGCTTCTCGGGCACGGTGAGTTTCAAGAACGCGCACGAATTGCGCGAGGCCGCCAAGCTGGTGCCCGACGACCAGATCCTGGTGGAAACCGATGCGCCGTATCTGACACCGCACCCGTATCGCGGTGCGCCGAACGAGTCGTACTGCCTGCCGTACACCGTCCGCGCGCTCGCCGAAGTGCGGGAACAGGACCCGCAGACGCTGGCCGAGATCACCACCGCCAACGCGCGCAGGCTGTATCGGATTCGGTAGTCCGTTTCGCCGGATCGACAGGGGGCTGGACATTAAACGTGAGTCGGCTCACATTCCTTCGCTGACATCGTTATCTACCAGCGCGGTCTATATCGAATTGTGATCTACGATCCCGCTGTTCGGGCGGCCTGGTGTTGTCTACCGCGCACCGCGTCGTTATCGTCCTGTAATCATGTCAGCTTTTGCGCGGATCAACTCGTCACGTTCACCGCTGCTGTTCGCAGCGGTGGCGGCCATGCTGCTGATTCTTCTCGTCGGCGCCTCGCTGGCCATCGTGAACCACAAGACGGTCGCGATCGTCATCGACGGCGAACGGACCGAGCTCTCGACGATGTCGCGCGACGTGCGCGCCATCCTGGCCGACGCGGGCTACGAGATCGCCGAACACGACGAGGTGATCCCCGCCGCGAGCGCCAAGGTCGGCGACGGCGCCACCATCACCTTCAACCGGGGCCGCGAGATCACCGTCACCGTCGACGGTGTCGAGCGCAAGGTGTGGACCACCGGCACCACCGCGGGCGACGCGCTGGCATCGATGCAGATCCCGTCCGACACCCACGTGTTGCCCTCGCGCACCGAGAAACTGCCCCTCGCGGGTGCGGCGCTGAGTGTGTACACCCCGCGCACCATCGCGCTGGTCGACGGTGGCGCAGCCCCGGTCGATGTGCGCCTCGCCGCCGCGACCATCGGTGAATTCCTCACGGCCGCGGGCGTTCCCTTGAAAGACGAGGACTTCACCGAGCCCGCCGCCACGACCCCCCTCGCCGAGGGCATGCAGGTCGTCGTCACCCGGCAGCGCACCGAACAGCGCACCGAGACCCTGCCGCTCGATCCCACCGAAACGGTGATCGAGGACGTGACCATGAACATGAGCCGCACCGTGGTGGAGAACCCGGGGATGCCCGGTCTGCACGAGGCGACGTTCGCGGTGAAGATGGTGAACGGCGTCGAAGCCTCACGCGTGCAGGTGCATTCGAATGTGATCACGCCCGCGCAGAACAAGACGATCCGCAAGGGCGCCAAGCCGGGGACCGAGGTTCCGCCGGTGCGTGACGGTGCGGTGTGGGATGCGCTGGCCAAGTGTGAGTCGACGGGGAACTGGGCGATCAACACCGGCAACGGGTACTACGGCGGCATCCAGTTCGATCAGAGCACCTGGGAACGCCAGGGTGGCTTGAAGTACGCACCGCGCGCCGACCTGGCCAGCCGCGAAGAGCAGATCGCGATCGCCGAGGTGACGCGGGCCCGTCAGGGCTGGGGTGCCTGGCCCGCGTGCACCGGACGCCTGGGAATCAGCTGATTTCGCAAGAACAGTAGGTAACTCCCTGCCACCTCCACTCCGGCGTGGGGCCGAGAACTGGCACTCGGGCTCCGGGCGACACGCTGGACACGCGCAGGGGCGGAACAGCCCAGCCTGTTAGCGTGCTCTCGTTTCGCCGGGTCTGCTGTGCTCGTGCGGCGGGGTCGGGTCGGTGACGAGTCGACGGGTGGTTGTGATGCGTAGGGTTTCGGCCTGGTGGCGTTCGGTGGCCGCGGCGGTTCTGTCGGCAGGGGTCGGGGTGTGTGTGCCGCTGCCGGTGGCGCATGCGCAGGCTCCGGGGACTGTTATCGCGGTTGTTCCGCAGGGGGATGGATTCCACGGGATGTCGGGGGCTCAGGTCATCGACTACTGGACGCGCGGGGTGGGCGGTGTGTCGCAGCCCGCCAGCGGTGCGCTGTATTTGCCGAGTGGTGTTGCGCCTGCGGGTGGTTGGCCTGTTGTCACTTATGACCACGGGACTACCGGGCTCGGGGCGGGGTGTGGGGGGCAGTCGGATCCGGCGGGGGCGCCGTGGCCGGAATCGCAAGTGGGGCAGGATGTTTTCCTGCGGTATCTGGTGTCGAAAGGGTTCGCTGTCGTCGCGCCGGATTATCTGGGGCTCGGTAGGTTCGATACCGGTCCGCATCCGTATCTCGGGATCGACACCGAGGCCACTGCCACCATCGACATGCTCCGGGCCGCGCATTCTGTGCGCGATGATCTCTCGCCGGTGTGGGTGGCGACGGGGATGTCGCAGGGTGGGCAGGCGGCGCTCGGCACTGCGCACCGGCAGGCGAGTTACGCGCCGGAGCTGGACTTCCGCGGGACCATCGCGATCGACCCGGAATCGGACGTGGAGAAGGTGGCCACGCTGCTCGGGCCGGGCAATCCCGATCGCCTCAGCGGCGGGATTCTGGGGTTCTCGGCCAGCATCCTGGCCGGACTGCGCGCTGCGCGCCCGGACGCGCAGGTCGACAGCTATCTCAGCCCGCTCGGCCGCCAGGTCCTCGACGAGATCGGCGCCCTGTGCTCGGACGCCATCGACGACCGGGTCGCTGATCTGACGCTGGGCGCGATGCTCAGCCGCTCCCTCGGCGACGAGCCGCTGCGGTCGGTGATGGCCGACTACATGACCGTGCCGACCAGCGGTTACGACGCGCCGATCCTGCTGCTGGTCAACGCCACCGACCGCACGGTGCCCTCGCCACTGCACGCGGCACTGGCCGCCCAGTTCACCGCGGGCGGCGTGAACTACACACCGGTGGTCGGGACGGGCAGTCACTGCGAGCTGAATCCCGCGATGTGGTCCGCGATCGATGAGTTCCTCGCCCGGGTGCGCTGATCGCCTGCCGCTCTCCGGCACTGCCCATCGGTCTGCATGGATGTCGGTTGATCCAGGGCCCGGCCCGCCCTGATCTGTACACTCGTCCAAGATCGTGATCGCCTGGTAGGGAGACTGAGTTGTGCTGAACAACCCGATTCGCGCGACCTTCGTCGCCACGCTGGTCGCGAGTGCGCTGACCGCTGCCGGATTCGCTCCGGCCGCCGCGGAGGCGCCCGGTTCGCTCATCTCGGTGCAGGCCGAACCCGCGGGCTGGCACGGGCTCGACCGTGGCTCGTCGGTCGAGTACTGGATGACCGACTCGGCCGGCGTCCAGCGCCCGGCCAGCGGCGCGATGTTCCTGCCCGAAGGTGACGCACCGGTCGGCGGCTGGCCGATCCTGGCATACGACCACGGCACCTCGGGCTCCGGCCCGGGTTGCGGTGGTCAGGCCGATCCGGAGAGCGCGCCCTTCCAGCAGCAGCGCGGGGGGGAGGACCGGCTGCTGAAGCGGTTCGTCGACCAGGGCTTCGCCGTCGTCGCGCCCGATTACCTCGGCCTCGGCCGATTCGACACCGGCCCGCACCCGTACCTCGAGGTGCGCAGCGAGGCAACTGCGACGATCGATCTGGTCCGTGCTGCGCGCGCCGCCAACCACGACCTCTCGCGCACCTGGAGCGTGCTCGGCGTTTCACAGGGTGGTCACGCGGCGCTGAGCGCGGCGCACGTGCAGGCTGAGTACGCCCCTGAGCTCGACTTCCGTGGTGTCGCCGCGATCGACCCAGCCTCGGACGTGGAGAAGATCCTGCCGTTCGTCAGCCCGACGACGCCGATGGTGCCGGGGCTTTCCAGCGCCACCACCTCGTTCATCGTCAGCATCCTGGCCGGTCTGCGCGCCACTGACCCCGCGCTCGACATCGACTCCTACCTGACTCCGCGCGGCAAGGAAATTGTCGACGCCGCGGGCAGCCAGTGCCTGGACGAGATCCTTGCGTCGACCAAGGGCGTCACCTCCGCCGACCTGCTGGCCCGCCCGCTCGCTCCGCTGCGCGATCCGCTCGCGGCCTACATGATGCTGCCGACCAGTGGTTACGATGCCCCGATCCTGTTGTCCATGAACGTCGCCGACATGGTCGTGCCGTCGCCGCTGCACGCGGCGCTGGTCGCCCAGTTCGCGGCCAACGGCGTCGACCAGCAGGTGGTCCTCGGCAACGGCCAGCACGGCTCGGTCTCGCCCGAGCAGCTCGCCGCCATCGACGGTTTCCTCGCGCGCGTCAACGCGGCCCCGACACAGCGCTGAGCTGCCCGATCAACGAGGTTGGTAGGTTCTAGCAGTGTCCGAACCAGAGAATTCCGCTCGAGGTAGCCGTGCCGCCTTGCTCGGTCCCGCCGAGGTGCGGACCCTGGCCGAGCGTTTCGGCGTCCGACCCACCAAGCAGCTCGGACAGAATTTCGTGCACGACGGCAATACCGTGCGGCGCATCGTGTCCGCGGCGGGTGTCGGCGCGGGTGACACCGTGCTCGAGGTCGGCCCGGGTCTCGGCTCGCTGACGTTGGCGCTGCTCGACGTGGTCGACCAGGTGGTCGCCGTCGAAATCGACCCCGTGCTCGCGAACTATCTGCCCGAAACCGTCGCTGATCGCGCGCCGGGCCTGGTCGAGCGTCTGCGCGTGGTCGAGGCAGA
The DNA here is from genome assembly GCF_053608345.1 of Nocardia sp. NPDC055050. Lineage (NCBI taxonomy): Bacteria > Bacillati > Actinomycetota > Actinomycetes > Mycobacteriales > Nocardiaceae > Nocardia > Nocardia sp. NPDC055050. Next base: position 63,402 of record NZ_JBSGVG010000029.1, on the reverse strand, counting down.
CGCGCTGCGGGTGCGTCCGGAGCAGTTGCCCGCCGTACCGACCGCGCTGGTGGCGAACCTGCCGTACAACGTGGCCGTGCCGGTGCTGTTGCACCTGCTCGCGACGTTGCCCAGCATCATGGTGTCGCTGGTGATGGTCCAGGCGGAAGTGGCCGACCGGCTTGCCGCCGAGCCGGGGAACCGGGTGTACGGGGTGCCGAGCGTCAAGGCGGGTTTCTTCGGAAAGGTCCGGCGGGCCGGTCACGTGGGGACGCAGGTCTTCTGGCCGGTGCCGCGCGTCGAATCGGGTCTGGTGCGGATCGACCGATACGCCGAAGCGCCGTGGCCGATGGACGACGCGCATCGCAGGCGGGTGTTCGAGGTGATCGACGCGGCGTTCGCGCAGCGGCGGAAGACGTTGCGGGCGGCGCTGTCCGGGTGGGCGGGCTCGCCTGCCGAGGCCGAGCGCCGACTCGTCGCCGCCGGGATCGATCCGACGGCACGGGGCGAGACCCTGGAGACGTCGGCGTTCGTCCGGTTGGCTGCGACGACCTGATCGGCGCGAGCGGTACGCCCGTGCGGCGAATCGTGGGCTCCCGCAGGAGAACCCGCAGTACACCGGCCGTTCACCGGCGCGGGTTGTGGTGCCCCTGTGAAAGCAATTGTGGACAACCGGTTTTCGCGGCACTCGGAGTTGATCATGATCGGCGGGTGGCGCTCCCGGTGGAACCCGGAAATTTGTGTCGCACCACGTCCGGGGAAAGATGTGGATGACGTTGTGGATGATTCGTGACGCGTCCTGACGTGGGTGAACCCACGGTGAACGGGGGCGTTGTCGCGAACCGGGTCGATGCTGGGCGAGCTGGACGCGCGCGGCGCCTGCTCGCCCAGCACAGGTGGAGTCAGGCGCTCAGCGCGTAGCCCGCTTCGTCGACCGCGGCGGCGACATCGGCGTCGGCCAGTTCGCCCGAGCTGTCGACGCGAACGAGGCCGCTGGCGAGGTCGACCTCCACGCCGGTGACGCCATCGATCTTGCCGATCTCCTGCTTGACCGAGCTCACGCAGTGTCCGCAGGTCATCCCCGTGACGGTGTAGGTGGTGGTGGCCATGGCCGGCTCCTTCGCTCTTCCAACATACGGTCCAGGGGTATGTCCCCGACACGAACGAACATACCCCCCAAGGGTACCTGGCGCAACCCCTCGGCCGAGTGCCGGGCATTCGGCGTGCGTACTAGTCGGTGGAACCTATTACGCTGGGGAATCGTGCTGTCAGTTGTGCCCAGCCCGGTCGTCGTGCGAGCTCCGTCGAAGGTGAACCTGCATCTCGGAGTCGCTGATCTGCGCCCGGACGGATACCACGACCTGACCACCGTGTTCCAAGCATTGTCCCTCGCCGACGACCTCCGTCTGGCCCCCTCGGCCTCGCTTTCCGTGCGGGTGAGCGGCGAAGGCGCCGCCGAGGTGCCCACCGACCGCACCAACCTGGTCTGGAAGGCCGCGGTCCGCCTGGCGCATCTGGCGGGCCGTGCCCCGCTGGTCGAGATCGCGATCACCAAAGGCATCCCGGTGGCCGGTGGTATGGCGGGCGGCAGCGCCGACGCGGCCGCGACCCTGGTCGGGCTGAACGAGCTGTGGGACCTCGGCCTGACCCGTGAGGAACTGTCCACGATCGCCGCCGAACTCGGCAGCGACGTCCCGTTCTCCCTGCACGGCGGCACCGCACTGGGCACCGGCCGCGGCGAACGCCTGCTTCCGGTGCTGTCGCGCAACACCTTTCACTGGGTCCTCGCGCTGGCCAAGGACGGTCTGTCCACCCCCTCGGTCTTTCGCGAACTCGACCGGCTACGCGCCGAAGGGGAGCCGCCGCGCCTCGGTGATCCCCAGCAACTCATGCAGGCACTGGCCGCCGGCGACCCGCACACCCTCGCGCCGCTACTCGGCAACGACCTCCAAGCCGCGGCACTCTCCCTGAAACCGGAACTACGCCGCACGCTGCGCGCGGGCGTCGGCGCGGGCGCCCTGGCCGGGCTGGTCTCGGGGTCGGGGCCCACGTGCGCGTTCCTCTGCGAATCGGAGGAGGCCGCGATCGGTGTCGCCGCGGAGCTGGCAGGCGCGGGCGTGTGCCGCAGCGTGCGCACGGCCACCGGTCCTGTTCAGGGCGCCCGCGTGCTCGATACCGAGGCGCACTCCAAACGCTGACGACCACCAGCTGAGTCCGGCCGCCGCGGTGCCGGTCAGAGCGACCGGCGGCGTCCACTATGATCGCAATCAACAGATCTCGCACGAACATGGGTAATTCACCGGGAACGGGCCAACTGGTCCAGCAATCCCCCCGTCGGACGCCGACGCACCGCAACCCCGCACCTATGTCTGGCCTGAAGTCGCGGAGAGGCGGCAATGCCCAACCTGATCAACCTGGAACAGGTCTCCAAGAGCTTCGGCGTCAAGCCGTTGCTGGATGACGTCTCCCTCGGAATTCACGCGGGGGAACGGATCGGGGTGGTGGGCCTCAACGGTGGCGGTAAGACCACGCTGCTCGAGGTCCTGACCGGACTGGAGCCGCCCGACAAGGGCCGGGTGAGCCGAGTGGGCGGGCTGCGGATGGCCGTGGTCACCCAGCGCGGCGTGCTGCCCGAGGGCGCCAGCATCGGTTCGATCGTGTTCGCCGGGCTGTCCGACGACCTGTCGACCGCCGACATCGCCGACCACCAGTGGGCCGCCGACTCGCGCGTGCGCTCGATCCTCGAAGGCATCGGCATCGCCGATCTGGGCCTGGACACCCTCGTCACGAACCTCTCCGGTGGCGAACGCCGCCGCGTCGCCCTGGCGGCGGCGCTGGTGCGCGACCTGGACCTGCTGGTCCTCGACGAGCCGACCAACCACCTCGACATCGAGGGTGTGCAGTGGCTGGCCGAACACCTGGTCGCCCGGCGCACCGCGCTCGTCGTCGTGACCCACGACCGCTGGTTCCTCGACACCGTCGCCAACCGCACCTGGGAGGTCGTCGGCGGCAAGGTGGAGACCTACGAGGGCGGCTACGGCGACTGGATCTTCGCCCGCGCCGAACGCGCACGTCAGGCCGACGCCTCGGAGTCGCGCAGACAGAACCTGGCACGCAAGGAGCTGGCCTGGCTGCGGCGCGGCGCCAAGGCCCGCACCTCCAAGCCGCGCTATCGCGTCGAGGCCGCCGAGGCACTGATCGCCGATGTGCCCGCGCCGCGCGACTCGGTCTCGCTGGCCGCGTTCGCCCGCAAGCGCCTGGGCCGCGTGGTGATCGAACTCGAGGATGCCGCCCTCACCACCCCCGACGGCCGGGTGCTGGTCGACGACCTCACCTGGCGACTCGCGCCGGGCGAGCGGGTCGGCCTGGTCGGTGTGAACGGGTCGGGCAAGACCACGCTGCTGCGCGCGCTGGCCGGGGAGACCGAACCCGCCAAGGGCAAGCGGATCCAGGGCCAGACCGTGCAGATCGGCTGGCTGCGGCAGGAACTCGACGACCTGCCCACCGATATGCGGGTGCTGGAGGCCGTGCAGCAGGTCGCACAGCGAATCATGCTCGGCGACAAGGAGATCTCGGCCGGTCAGCTCGCCGAACGGCTCGGTTTCACCCCGGCCCGCCAGCGCACCCCGGTCGGTGACCTCTCCGGTGGTGAACGCCGTCGCCTGCAGCTCACCCGCATCCTGATGGCCGAACCGAACGTGCTGCTGCTCGACGAGCCGACCAACGACCTCGACATCGACACCCTGCAGCAGCTCGAGGATCTGCTCGACAACTGGGCGGGCACGCTGGTGGTCATCAGTCACGACCGCTACCTGGTCGAGCGCATCTGTGACTCCACCTGGGCCCTGTTCGGCGACGGCAAACTCACCAACCTGCCCGGCGGCATCGATTCCTATCTCGCCAAGCGCGCCACCATGGCAGGCAACGCCAAGCCGCTCACCGCGAAGACCGGTGGCACCTCGACGGATTCGTCCGACCGCCGCGCCGCCCGCAAGGAACTGTCGAAGGTCGAACGCAGCATCGCCAAACTCGACGAGCGCGAACAGAAACTCCATGCCGCCCTCGCCGACGCCGCGACAGACCCGGACAAGCTGGTCAAGCTGGGAGCCGAGCTGAAGGAAGTCGTCGCCGAAAAAGAAGCGGCAGAAGAGCGCTGGATGGAATTGGCAGAAGCCGCCGACCAGTGATCTCGCACGCACATGGGTAACTCCCGGGGTACGGGCTGACTCGGCGGGAGTCCTGCTGTCAGCCGCCGACGCTCCGTGACCGCGCACTCGAGTCCGGCCCGAAGTCGCGGGGAGGCGGACCAGTGGTTTCGCGGCCGTCGTTGATGACGACCGGTAAACACGTCTGGACGAAGTCGGCGCCGAATTCGGTGAGCAGGATGCTGCGGTAGCTCACCTTCGTACCGAAACCGGGGCGCTTCAACGCCTCCCGCACCTGCTCCTGGGCCTCGATGACCTGGTAGCGGTGCGGGTTGCCGACGGGTTCGCGGGTGGACTCGATGAGCCCGAGCCTGCGCAGGTTGGGCAGGTACTGCGGCACCCGGTTCGGAAACCGCAGGCCGGCGTGGTCGCCCAGCATCGTCAGTCCACTGATCAACCGCTCGCCACCGAACGCCCGTTGCCGCCCGGTGCGCACATCGATGGCGGGCTGCGGCCCGTCGACGTGCAGGAAGCGCAGGATCCGTGCCTCGTCCGGCGTGATCTCGGCGAGAATCCCGGGATAGGCCGGATGGGTGTCGGGCTGTGCGGCGGTGGTGCTGGCGGACAGGCGCAGCAGTTCGGCGCCCTGCTCACGCAGAGTCGGCGTGCCGTCCTCGCGGTGGTGTTCGGCGCCCGTCGGCAGGCCGAGGGCGTGCCGGAGCCGGTCGCGCACTTCGGTTTCCGCTTCGGCGAGCACCTCGTTGGGCGGGTTGCCCGCCATGCTGCCGCGCAACACCGTGACGGTCACCCCGAGCGCGGTGTCCAGGGTCCACAGCGTCATTCCCGAGGCGGCGGTCAGCGCGACGCGCGCCACCCCGGTCGCAGCCCGAACCGTGCGCACCGGTGAGACGGGCAGCAGGCCACGCCTGTCGTGGGATACCTCGAGCGGCGGTACCGATCGTCGCACCATGTCGGTGGACGGGGTCCCGTCGTCTACATCCATGTCGTCGCTACTCCTGTTCCGAAGACCAGGATGTGAGCGTATCCGGCGAGCAGTCCCAGCGCGCCGCCATGGACAAAAAGCAACCATTCGTCCTGTTTGATCGCCGAGCGCAGCATGTCCACGAAGTCATGGGGAGAAAGTGCGGACATTTGCCGGGCGATGTAATCGTTGACCTGCCTGCTCTGCTGAGCATTGAACGCGGGGTCGGCGAACGCCATGGGCGCGATCGTCATGGCTTGCGTGGTGAGAGTTGTTTGCAGCGAGTCGTATTCGCGGCTGCCGAGCATGAATTTCACCGCGGGCCGCGCGGGCCCGAGCGCACGGTCGGCGGCCGGACGCAGGGTGTCCTCGAGCATCTGCAGGGTCCGGTCCGAGCGCGGTCCGTTGAGCAGTTCGTCGCCGATGTTGGCCACCGTGACGACCTCGGTGGACACCAATGCCGCGTAACCCGCGGTGATTTCGGGCTGGCGCTTGATCAGCAAACCCTGCCGCCACGGGCACCACCACTTCGGTGTGGCGGGCGCGAAGATCATGTTGATCCCGATCCAGTTCACCACCCAGCCGATGATGATCCCGCCGACCGGCAGCACGACCAGCGCCGAGAGCCCGGTGGTGTGCAGTGCCAGCACCAGCAGCAGGCCGCAGGGTGCGCCGAAGTAGAAGCCGAAGTTCTGCATGAACCGAAGCTCTTTGGCGCCGAGCACCTGGAACAGCTGGTTGAGCAATTGGGGTCGGGCCTGGAAGTAGCGGATCACCATCTGCTTCACATCGAGGAGTTGATCGATATTGGCGCCGAGTTCCATGGTGAGGTCGCGCAGGATCTCCGGCAGTTGCGAACGCACCCGCTGATGGATCATCTCCCTGACTTGAACAGGCAGGTTGTACCAGAGCTGGGGATGTTCGCGGCGCAAGATCACCTCGACGATGTCGCGGATCTGCGCGTCGGCCACCTCGGCCAGATGTTCGGCCAGCTTCTCCGGGTCGAGCTCGCGATAGAAGTCGGCGACGCTGCCCAGCTTGGACAGGCCCTTGTCGACCGCGATGCTGGCCATCTTGTCGGCACGCGAGGGCACGATGCCCTGCCAGCCGATCCGGCCGTCATAGCTGAGCAGCGGCAATACCTGGATCCGCTTGGGTAGATAAGGGAAGACCGCGCGCAGACCGGGCAGTCGGAATCCGTGGAATTTGATCGGCTGGAACAGCATGAGAATGCCGGACCAGTTGGTTATGTAACCGATAATTCCTGTGAAAAGAGGAATGGTCAGAATTTCTAGCAGGAGTGTCGGGTGTAACCCGAACACACTCTCCAACACGACACGCCCTCCTGCCGATACCCGGTGACCACCGCCTCACCGAGAACCAAAAATTTATCACCCCCGCGGCGAGGTGACCCTACTGTGAGATGAGGAACTGGGTCCATTCGTCGTGTGTCAGGCCACAGGGTAGTGTCTGAGACATCAGTCACAGAACCTGTCCCGAATGACGTACTCGTCTTGGCGAGTCGGACACAATGACCACCACCACCTTTCGTGACAGACCACAAATACCGTGCAGAGGGGACGCGCGGTAGGTGGTGGCACTGTTCACATGGCGAGACTTCGGAGTAGGACGTGACAGACGACAGGACCGGACAGGACCTGGCCCGTGCCGGTACCCGCGCCGTCGAGCGCAGCTCGGACGTCGAGCAGCGACAGATCAGTAATGAAGCACGGCTGATCCGTGGCGTCTTCCGCGCCGCCGGATTGGCCGCCGGTACCGCGGTGCGCGGCAGCCAATGGGCTGTCGGCACCACCTACGAGGTCACCAAGGAGCTGGCGCAGGCGGCGCTGGACGGCGAATCCTCCGCCGATATCGCCGAGCGCACCGGCAATGCCCTGCGCTCCATCGCGCGCAGCGCACTCGGCGTCACCGAGGGGTCGGTGCGCGAGATCGTCAGCTATGTGCCGACGCCGAACGGCTCGTCGCAGCAGGCCATCACCGTCGGCCCGTACCTGCGCTCGGCCACTACCGATGACCTGCGGCGACGCGGCGACGCGCTGTTGGCCCGCTCGGCCGACGTGTACTTCACCGAGGACGTGCACCCGGCCTACGACCGCATCCTCGACGAGGTCGCTCCCGACGAGGCCCGCATCCTGCGATTCATGGCCCTCAACGGTCCGCAACCCTCGGTCGACGTGCGCACCAACCGCCCGCTCGGTATCGGCTCGGAGCTGGTGCAGGGCGACCTCACCTCGGTCCCCGAACAGGCGGGCGTGCGCTACCCGGACCGCGCTCGGTCCTACCTGATCAATCTCAACCGCCTCGGCCTCACGCTCACCTCCGACGATCCGGTGGTGCTGAGCCGGTACATGGTGCTGGAAGTGCAGCCCGTCGTGGAACACGCGCTCAAGAAGGCGGGCCGCGCGCCCAAGATCGTGCGCAAGAGCCTGCGTCTGTCGGAATTCGGCGAGGATTTCTGCCGCACCTGCTTCACCATCGGGTAGCTCAGACAGCCGGGCCGGCCGGCGCCGGAGGTCACACTCCGGTTTCGGCAGTGATAGCGATCTGATACAGAACGGGCGGCGAGCCGTTTCTGGTGGGATCGTGGAGAAATGGAGCAGGGCCCGGAATCACCGAACGTGCACGTCGACGAACCTGTCGCGGCCGCATGGGCAGGGCCTGCGCCGGTGCTGCCCGGCGAGGACGAGCCGTTGGTCGCCGGGGCGGACTCGGGGGAGGCATGGATGGTGACAGCGCCGTCGGACGACGACGAACAGCCCGCACCCATCGAGCGCCCGCCGGACGACCCCGACGATCGCATCGCGATCGGCAGGCTGAAATACCGCTATCTGCGCAGCCTGGACACCAAGTCGTGGGACGAGTTCGCCGATACCCTGGTCCCCGAGGCGACCGCCACCTATAGCGAGTATCTGCAGTTCGAGTCGCGCGAGGCCTTCCTGGCCTTCCTGCGCAACACCCTCGGACCGCACGTGATCACCGAGCATCGCTGCGACCACCCCGAGATCGATGTCGACGGCGACACCGCCTCCGGCACCTGGTACCTGGCCGACACGGTGATCATTCCCGAACACAACATGTGTCTGCGCGGTGCCGCCTTCTATACCGACAGCTATGTGCGCTGCGAGGACGGGCACTGGCGCATCTCGCACACCGGATACGAGCGCACCTACGAAGTAGTGCTCTCGCTCAGCGATCTACCCAGCCTGCGGCTCACCGCGAGCCGCTGGGGAATGATCGCCCAGGAGAACCACATCTCCTCGGTGGAACGCAATCCCGGGCCTGCCGCCTGAACCTCCGGCCCAGACAGCGTCAGTCCGCGGTCGCGACCAGCGGTTCCAGCGTGAGTTTCGGGTGTTCCTTCTCGATGTACTGCAGCCGCCACTTGTCGCTGAACAGCGCCAGGATCACGCCGTCGGTACGGGTGAACACTTCGACCCCGCGCTGGCGATCCAGCTCGGGCGCCGACTCCGCGTCGGTGCGCCGTGCCAGCGTGAAGGGCAGGAAGTCCAGCTGGGTCTCGACGTTGAACTCGCCCTGCATCCGCGCGGTGACCACCTCGAACTGCATCGGACCGACCGCTGCCAGCACCGGGGTGGCGTCACCGCGCGCGTCGTTGCGCAGCACCTGCACCACGCCCTCGGAATCGAGCTGGTCGATGGCCTTGCGGAACTGCTTGTACTTGCCCGCGCTCTGCGCGCGCAGCGTCGCGAAATGCTCGGGGGCGAAGCTCGGGATCGGTGGGTACTCCACCTTCTTCTCGACGAACAACGTGTGACCCGGCGCGAGCGCGGTGGCGTTGACCAGGCCGACCACATCGCCGGGGTAGGCCGTGTCGACCGTGGTGCGCTCGCGGCCGAAGACCGTCAGCGCGTATTTGGTGGCGAACGGGCGACCGGTCTGCGCGTGGGTCACCACCATGCCGCGCTCGAATTCGCCGGAGACGATCCGCATGAACGCCAACCGATCGCGGTGGGCGGTGTCCATGCCCGCTTGCACCTTGAACACCACCGCGCTGAACGGGTCACCGGTCGTGCGTTCCTTGCCCGTCACGTCCTCGCGTGAGCCGGGCGCGGGCGCGAGCTGCACCAGCGTCTCGAGCAGTTGGCGCACACCGAAGTTCAGCATGGCCGAGGCGTAGATCACCGGCGAGGTCTGGCCCGCCAGGAACATCTCCTGATCGTGGTCCTGCCCGGTCGCCGAGAGCAGTTCGCTCTCCTCGGCCGCGGTCGTCCACGCCTCACCCTCGCGGGCTTCGGCTTCGTCGGCGGTCAGGTACTCCTCGGGTGCGATGGTCGCGCCACCGGCGGTGCGGGTGAAGTGGATGTACTCGGCGGCCTCGCCGTCCGGTCCGCGACGCAGCAGGCCGCGGAAATCGCCCGCGATGCCGACCGGCAGGAACAGCGGTGTGGGGGTGAGGCCGATCCGCTCGCTGATCTCGTCGAGCAGTTCGAGCGGGGCCTGACCCGGCCGGTCCCACTTGTTGATCACGGTGATCACCGGGATGCCGCGGTGGCGACACACCTGGAACAGTTTGAGCGTCTGTGGCTCGAGGCCCTTGGCCGCGTCGATCAGCATCACCGCCGCGTCGACGGCGGTGAGCACCCGGTAGGTGTCCTCGGAGAAATCGGAGTGGCCGGGGGTGTCGACGAGGTTGATCACATTGTCGATATCGGACCCGGCGGCGCGGTAGTTGAACTGCAGCGCGGTCGAACTGACCGAGATACCGCGCGCCTTCTCCATTTCCATCCAGTCCGACACCGTCGACTTGCGACCGGCCTTACCGTGGATGGCGCCCGCCTCGGAGATCATCCTGGCGTGCAGGGCCAGCGCTTCGGTGAGCGTCGACTTACCCGCGTCGGGGTGCGAGATCACGGCGAACGTGCGCCGACGGGCCACCTCGGCGGGTAACCCGCGGGGGGTGGGGGCGACGTTCTCTCCGGACTCGGACAAAGGGGAGCCTTTCGGTGGGGGCAGCCTTTCCAGGGTACGAGGGGCTGAAGGGGTGGTCACAGGGGGGATCAATTGTTCGGTAGTCCCAGGAGGTTTGACGCTGTGTTTTTTGGAGCGCTGGCGCGCTCGAGTCGCGGCCCCTGGGGGCCGCCGGTTAGCCACCGGGGCTTGCTCCTTCGTCGCGTACGCCCCGGCGGCTGACCGGCGACCCGGCCGCGACCGGCCACTTTGTGGCCGCTGCTCCCTATGGGTCGCAGGTGGGGGTTCGGAGTGCGGTCATGGCGGTTTCAGATCGCGGATTGCTATGCGGTATGGTTGGCGGGTTGTCTCGGCGAGGGTGAGTGCCCGTTTGGTGCGCACACCGTGATCGACGCGGCTCGGCTGAGTTTGTTTGGGCCGTCCTCGTTCGTTCTTTCGTCCGACGAGTAGACCTTGACCCCGGAGTTGGGTCACCCATGACCAGCCGTAGGAGCGCATTCAGTATGTCCGACGCCAATCTGATCGAAGCTGCCGTCCGCACCGAATTCGGTAAGGGTGCCGCCCGCCGCACCCGTCGCGACGGCAACGTGCCCGCCGTGCTGTACGGCCACCACGCCGAGCCGCAGCACCTGTCGCTGAACGCCAAGGCGTTCGCCGCGATCCTGCGCCTGCACGGCACCAACGCCATCCTGAACCTGCAGATCGACGGCCAGCCGCAGCTGGCGATGACCAAGTCGGTCGTCGTGCACCCGATCCGTCGCTACATCGAGCACGCCGACCTGCTGATCGTCAAGCGTGGCGAGCGCGTCACCACCGACGTCAACGTCGTCGTCACCGGCGAGGCCACCTCCGGCGCCCTGATCACCCAGGAACTCAACACCCTGTCGATCGAGGCCGACGCGATGAACCTGCCCGAGTCCATCGAGGTCTCGGTCGCCGGCATCGCGCCGGGCACCCAGATCCTGGCCGGCACCATCGCGCTGCCCGAGGGCGTCACCCTGGCCGGTGACCCGGAAGCGCTGATCGTCAACGTGATCGAAGCGCCGTCCGCCTCGCAGATGGACGACGAGGGTGAAGGCGCTGCCGCCGAGGCCGTGACCGCGGAGACCGCTCCCGAGTCCGAGTAAGACCGCGCACTACGATTCGGGCAATGACCGAATCTTCCGGGCCCGCGCTCGTAGTCGGACTGGGTAACCCCGGCCCCGAGTACGAGCGCACCCGCCACAATGTGGGCTTCCTGGTCGCCGATGTGCTCGCCGAGCGCGTCGGCGGCCGTTTTGCCGTGCACAAGAAGTCCGGTGCCGATCTGCTCCAGGCGCGATTGGACGGGCGTCAGATCCTCATCGCGAAGCCGCGCACCTATATGAATCTGTCCGGGCGGCCGGTAGCCGCGCTGGCGAAGTTCTTCTCGGTGCCGGTGGACCAGGTGATCGTGATCCACGACGAGCTGGATCTGCCGTTCGGGACGCTCAAGCTCAAGCAGGGCGGCGGCGAGGGTGGTCACAACGGGCTGCGGTCTATCTCGCAGGCGTTGACCACCAAGGAATATCTGCGGACCAGGATCGGGATCGGGCGCCCGCCCGGTCGACAGGATCCGGCCGACTACGTCCTCAAGCCCTTCGCCGCGCCGGAGCGCAAAGAGGTACCGGTGATCGTGGAGCAGGCCGCCGACGCGGTGGAGCTGCTGCTGAAGGTCGGGCTGGAAGCAGCCCAGAACAACCTGCATTGAGACACTCGGCGCGCCAAGGCACTTGGCGCGCCGAGTTCGTTCTCAGCGCAGGTGCACCGCGGTGGCCGAGCGGCGGAGTTTGCCCGAGGAGGTCTTCGGGAGAGCTCCGGGGCCGAGCACGGCCACGGTGCGCGGGCGCGAGCCCACTTCGGCGAAGACCTCGTGGACGATCTCGCGCTCGATGCGCTTCACCTCGTCGGCCTCCTGGTAGTCGTTGGATTCGACCACCACCGCGAAGCTTTCGCGTTTCTCCCCCGCGTCGAGGCGCACCGCGACCGCGTTGCCGGGGCGCACGCCCGGTACGCGCAGTGCGGCTCGTTCGATGTCGGTGGGGTAGATGTTGCGCCCGCCCATGATGATGACGTCCTTCATGCGCCCACACACCACCATCAGGCCGTCTTCGGTGAAGTAGCCGATATCGCCGGTGTCGAGCCAGCCGTCGGCGTCCTTGGCGGGGCGGAAGCCGTCGACGGTGACATAGCCCGAAGTGACAGCGGGGCCGCGCAATTCGATGACGCCGACCGAGCGGACCGGCAGCGGCTGACGTTCGGCGTCGACGACGCGCCCCTCCAGATCGTCGACCAGGTGCCCCAGCGTGGGCAGCCTGCGCGGGGTGCCGTGGTGGCCGTCCTCGGCGATCGGTACCGCCTTGCCGACGACCTCGAGCAGGTCGGCATCGATCACGTCGAGCACCTGCCCGTTGCCGGGGTCGGGAATCGAGACGGCCAGGGTGGTCTCGGCCATGCCGTACACCGGCGTGAGTGCCATCGGGCTGAGCCCGAACTGGTCGCCCGCCGCCGCGAGGGCGATCATGGTGTCGGGATCGACCGGTTCGGCGCCGTTCCACATGTAACGCACGCTGGACAGATCCAGGGAGCCCGGTTCGGCCTGACGCAGGCGCCGGGCCAGCAGGGAGTACGCGAAATTCGGCGCGGCGGTGACAGTTCCGCGATACTTGTCGATCAGCTCGGCCCACAGCAGTGGCCTGGCAAGGAAGTCCAGTGGTGTCACGCACACCACCTCGGCGCCGAATTGCATAGGTACGCTAAGGAATCCGACCATCCCCATGTCGTGGAACAGCGGCAGCCAGCTGATCATCACGTCGTCGTCGAGCTGGAATTTTACCCGGTTGAACATCGCGTAGGCGTTGGTGTTGAAGTTGCCGTGGGTGATCCGGACGGCCTTGGGGGATCCGGTCGAACCGGACGTCAACTGCTGCAACGCGATATCGCCCTCGGTGGTCGGCACCGGATCGGTATCGGCACCTCGGTGCAAGTCCTCGACCGGCACCACGATGATCCCGCGTTCCCGCAGCACCGGCTCGGCCGCCGCGAACGGCGCGCCGAGTACGACAGCCTTCGCGTCGATCATGTGCAGCACCGTTTCGGTGTCACGCACCCAGACCGCGAGGTCGGTGCGTGGCGTCGGTTGATGCAACATGGTGATGGAAGCGCCACGCATCCAGATGGCCTGGCAGGCAGGCGCGATGTCGACAGGCAGGCCGGCCAGCACGCCGACGGCGTCGCCGTGCCCGATCCCGGCGTCCGCGAGACCACCCGCCATCCGCCGCGCCTGCCTATGAATGTCCCCCCAGGTCTGCCGCAGTGGTGCCTCCGGCTCTCCGGTGACCAGCCCCTTGGAGCTGGTCAACGCTGTGCCAAACATTTCGTCGGTGAACCTGCTCAACGTCGGTCTCCCTTTACGCCAACGATCGGTTACGGCCGTGCTCTGCACTCCCAACAAGAAATCCCGCCCCGCCCCACGCGTGTTAACCCGGGCTGACGCCCCAGCACCCCTGCTGTTGCGCCCTAGCCAGCGAAGGTGGCTGCGTAGCGGTCTACGTATGGTCTACCCGATAGCGTGGCAATTTCCCGCATCAGCAGGTCCGTTGCCGCTCTGACCTGGGCGTGATGAACAGCTGTGGGATAGTGCCGCGCGGGGTGGACGGTGATGCGTACCTTGGTGAAACGCAACAGTTTCCGACCGCGAGGATTCATGCGATCGGTACCGTCCAGGACCACGGGCACCACCGGTGCCCCGGTGGCCATGGCAACGCGCAGCGCCCCGGTGCGACCACGATAGACCCTGCCATCCCGTGACCGTGTGCCCTCCGGGTGAATTGCCCAGGCGCCGCCGCCGTCGAGGATCGCGGTGGCCGCCGCGAGCGCGTCGGCGGCCGCGTCGCCGCCGGTGCGGTCCACCGGTACCTGGCCCGCGGCGGTGAAGAACCAGCGTTTGCATCGCCCACGCAACCCCGTGCCGGCGAAGTACTCCTGCTTCGCCAGGAACGTGAGCGGCCGCGGGATCACCAGGGCCAGGTAGAGCGAGTCGATGAAGGCCAGGTGATTGGCCGCGATGATCACCGGGCCGGTGCGTGGAATGTGCTCCAGCCCTTCGACGTGCGGGCGGCCGAGCAGGCGCAGCGCCGGGCCGATGAGGACGTATTTGCACAGCAGGTACCACATGGGCAGACCCTTCGTAGACAGTGTCTACGCAGACTAGTAGACACTGTCTACGCAGGCGACCGCGAAGGTCTGTGAACGGGTGTGCAGAATTGCCGGTATGCCTGAATCGTTGCGCGAGCGCCTGGTCGACGTCGGTGTCGATCTGCTCGAAACCGACGGCTTCGGCGCACTCGGGCTGCGTGCGATCGCGCGGGCCGCCGGCGTCTCCCACGGCGCGCCGCGGCGGTGGTTTCCCACGCACGCGGCGCTGCTCGCGGCGATCGCGGCGCGCGGATTCGGGGAGCTGATCGAGCGGTTCTCGATGCTCGCCACGATCGACGACCCGCGTGAACGGTTACGCCGAATGGCCGTTGACTATGTGGATTTCGCGGTGTCGCGGCCCGAGATGTTCACGCTGATGTTCCGCCACGATCTGCTGGCGGGCTCCGGCGAGAATCTGCGGGCGACGACGCGGCCGCTGTACGGACAGGTGGTGGAGTTGGTCGCGGCGGTGGCGCCGGAGTCGGCGCCGCAGCGCGCGCTGGCCCTGTGGACCAATGTGCACGGTTTGGCGACGATCGCCGTCAACCGGACGCTGGAGATCGTTGCCCCCGACCAGGATCCGCGGGTGCTCGTGGACCGGATCGTCCGCGAGCACCTCGCGGGACTCAGCGGGTGAGGTCGGCCAGCGTCGCGACGAAGCGGTCCAGGTCGGCCGGGCTGACGAAATAGTGCGGGGAGGCCCGCAGCACGGCGGGCAGGGTGCGCTCGGACATGTCGAGCAGGGTGGAGCCCGCGTGACTGACGGTGACGGTGATCGCGTGCTCGGCGAGCCGATCGCGCAGCTGTTCTGGATCGTGGCCGTCGGCGGTGAACGAGACGATGCCGCTGTGCTCGGTGCCCAGGTCGCGCACGGTCACGCCGGGCAGTTCCGGCAGGGTCTTGCGCAGGTACTCGGCGCGGGTGGCGACGGCCGCGTAGACCTCGTCGGAGCCCTGCTCGAGCAGGTAGTCGACGGCGGCGCCGAGACCGAGGCGGGCAGCGACACCGCACTCCCAGAATTCGAACCGGGCCGCGTCGTCGGCCAGACGATATTCGCCGGGACTCACCCACGCGGCACTGTGCAGGTCGAGGCGGGCCGGTTCCATGGTCTGCGCCAATTCGGAACGGACATACAGGAAGCCGGTGCCCCGGGGGCCGCGCAACCACTTTCGACCGGTCGTCGACATGGCGTCGACCCCGAGTTCGATGACGTCGATGGGCAGCTGGCCGGTCGACTGGCAGGCGTCGAGCAGTACCAGCGCACCGGCTTCGTGGGCGATTCGGGTGGCCTCGGCGACCGGGTTCACGAGGCCGCCGTTGGTCGGGGCGTGTTGCAGCGAAACCAGCCGCACGCGTTCGTCGAGCATGTCGGCGAGCGCGTCGGTGTCGAGGCGGCCGGTGTCGTCGCTGGGAATGCGCTCGACCACCGCGCCGGTGTGCTTCGCGCGCTGGAGCGCGGCGATCGCGTTGCTGGCGTAGTCGGCGCCGGAGATCAGGATCCGGTCGCCGGGGCGCAGTGGTACCGAATAGGCGAAATCGGCCCATGACCGGGACGCACTGTCGCTGAGGGCGATGGTTCCGGGCGTGGCGCCGATGAGCGTCGCGATCGAGGTCTTCACCGCGGCGAGATCGTCCAGACGCTCATTAGCCGCCCGATAGCCACCGATCTCCGCTTCGCGGTGTAAATGGGTGATCATCGTGTCGAGGACGATCTTCGGCGGCAGCGACGATCCGGCGCTGTCGAGGAAGACCTGACCGTTGGCAAGTCCTGCGGTGTCGGCTCTGATCGCGGCGAGGTCAAGCATGGTGACGACGATAGCGCCCCGAGTCGTTCCCCTTTTGGTCACTTTTTCTGTCGGTGGACCTCGCTACTCTGGAATGAGCGAAACGCAGGTTCCCCGGCAGCACGCAGCACGTGGAGGTTGGTATGGCGGTCACCCTGGAACGTTCGTCGTGGCCCGATTATGCCCCCGACCAGGGCGAAATGTCGTCGAGGGCGGCGGCCGAAGCCTATGTCGGCGGCGTCTGTTTCAAGCTCGGTCCACCTGCGCTGATCGGCGCCGAACTGGAGTGGCTCACCGCTGGTCCCACCGGTTCGCGGCCCTCGCTCGACCAGCTGGCAGCGGCCCTCGGGCCGCATGCACCGACCTCCCTCGCCCCCGCTTCCGCCGCGGTTCCCCTGCCCGGCGGGAGCCTGGTCACCGTCGAACCCGGTGGTCAGATAGAACTTTCCAGCGCACCGTTCGCTGATCCGGCCGCGCTGACGCAGCATCTACGCGCTGATGCGGCCCGTTTGCGGGACCTGCTCGCCGCCCAGGAGATCAGTATCTTCGCCGCCGCCGCCGATGCGGGCCGTCCCGCCGAGCGCCTGCTCCGTTTGCCCCGCTACGCGGCGATGGAACGTCATTTCGACGGCGTCGGCCCCTTCGGCACCCTCATGATGTGCAACACCGCCGCCACGCAGGTCAGCGTGGACGCCGGCGCCGATCCCGCCGAGGTGCGGGCGCGCTGGACCGCCCTCTACGTCCTCGGCCCCACCCTCATCGCCGCCTTCGCCTGCTCACCGCGCCTGCACGGCGTACCGCGCGGCGACTGGGCGTCTCAGCGAATGCGCACCTGGTTGCGCCTCGACCCTGCCCGTTCCAGACCCCCGGTGGCCGACTGGGCGGACCCGATCACCTCGTATGCCCACTGGGCTCTCGACGTGCCGCTGCTGTGTGTGCGCTGCACCGATGTCGATGCCGACTGGTCCCCGCCTCCCGGTGCCACCTTCGCCGATTGGCTGTCGGGCGCCCTCGACGACGAAGTGGGCCGCCGCCCGACCCGCGCCGATCTGGACTACCACCTGACCACCCTCTTTCCCCCGGTCCGAGCGTCCGGTCACCTCGAGGTCCGCTACCTCGACACCCAGCCCGGTGACGCGTGGACCACCCCGATCCACCTGTTCGACGCGCTGCTGTCGACCCCCGCTGTCGTCGCCGAGGCGACAGCCCTCGCCGCGCCCACCGCGGGGGAGTGGTTGACGTCGGCGCGTTGCGGCCTGCTCGACCCACACTTGCGCCGCGCTGCGGTAGACGTGCTCGACCTGGCCGCCGCGCATGCGCGAACACCCTCCGCTGCCGCGGAATTGGCCGCCGCGGCCCGCCGATGTAGTGCGGGCCGCAGTCCACTCGCCGAGGTCGACTCGGCACGCAACGGCGCGGGCGGGTCGTGATGATCTCGTCGGCCGCGCGTGGTCGGCATGCCGCTGTCCTTCTGTCCGAAGTCGTTGTCGACCCGCCTGTTTCGGAGCTCTCGTGACTCTTTCCGCCCCCGCCGACCACAGTGACCGCGACCGGACGCGTGCGCGCATCGCCGAGGTCCTGTCGCGTGCTCGCCGCCGCACCGCCCTGCTCACCGAGAGCGTGGACGAAGCCGATCTCGTCGCGCAGCATTCGCCGCTGATGTCGCCGCTGGTCTGGGACCTGGCGCATATCGGGAACCAGGAAGAGCTGTGGCTGGTGCGCGATGTCGGAGGCCGCGACGCGGTGCGGGCCGATATCGACGAGCTCTACGACGCGTTCAAGCACGCCAGGTCGAACCGGCCCGCGTTGCCGCTGCTCAACCCCGAGCAGGCGCGCGGCTACGTCGGCTCGGTGCGCGAAAAGGTCCTCGACGTCCTCGATTCCAGTGATCTGGCCGGTAATCCGCTGGTGGACAACGGTTTCGCGTTCGGCATGATCGCTCAGCACGAACAGCAGCACGACGAGACCATGCTCGCCACCCATCAATTGCGAATCGGCGCGCCGGTCCTGTCGGCGCCGCCCGCTCCGGTCGCCCAGGTGTCCGCAGGTGGCGAAATCATCCTTCCCGCAGGCGAATTCCTGATGGGGACCTCGGCCGATCCGTGGGCGCTGGACAACGAACGCCCCGCCCATCCGGTGCACGTCGACGGCTTCGCGATCGATGTCGCGCCGGTGACCAACGGGCAGTTTCTCGCCTTCCTCGACGACGGGGGCTACGACCGGTCCGAGCTGTGGTCGGAGCGCGGCTGGGCGCACCGCGGGGAGGCAGGCCTGGTCGCTCCGCAGTTCTGGGAGCGCGACGGTGACGGGTGGACGCGCACGGCATTCGGCGTCCGCACCCCGCTGCGGCTCGATCAGCCGGTGGTGCATGTGTGCTGGTTCGAGGCCGAGGCCTTCGCGCGGTGGGCGGGCAAGCGCTTGCCGACCGAGGCCGAATGGGAGAAGGCGGCCCGCTTCGACCCGGAAACCGGTGCGTCGCGGCGCTATCCGTGGGGCGAGGACCAACCGGACGCGCACCTGGCCAACCTCGGCCAGCGACATTTGGAACCCGCCGAGATCGGCGCCTATCCGGCCGGTGCGTCGGCCACCGGCGTGCACCAGCTCATCGGCGATGTCTGGGAATGGTGCTCCTCGGGTTTCGAGGCCTACCCCGGGTTCCGCGCGTTCCCCTACCGCGAATACTCGGAGGTCTTCTTCGGCGGTGACTACCGCATCCTGCGCGGCGGATCCTTCGGCACCGACGAGGTCGCCTGCCGTGCCACCTTCCGCAACTGGGATCACCCGATCCGGCGGCAGATCTTCGCCGGGTTCCGGCTCGCCCGAGATCTGCGCGAGGACGAACTCTGATGTGTAGGCACCTCGGTTACGTCGGCCCGCCGGTGGGGGTCGGCGAGCTGATTCTGCGCGGCCCCCACTCGCTCTACACCCAGTCCTGGGCGCCGGTCGATATGCGCGCGGGCGGCACCATCAACGCCGACGGCTTCGGCGTGGCCTGGTGGCGCCGCGCCGATGTGGGAACGGAGGGTGCCCGCGACGCGGTGACCCGCTACCGCAACCACGCCCCGATCTGGACCGACCCCGCCGTCGCCGAAGTGCTCGGGCAGCTCGAATCCCGGTCGGTCGTCGCCGCCGTCCGCTCGGCCACCGTCGGCATGCCGGTGGAGCGTTGCGCCTGCGCGCCCTTCACCGACGAACACTGGGCCTTCAGCCACAACGGCGTCGTGCCGGACTGGCGAACCACGCTCGTCGCCGTCGTCGCCGATCTGCGCGAAGTCTGCACCACCGCAACGCTGTTCGATTCACCCGCGGTGCTGCTGCAGGCGGAGGCGCTCACCGATTCCGCCGCACTGTGGGTGCTGCTGCGCGGCCTGCTCGGGGAGATCGACCCCGCCGGTCCTGTCACTTCCCCGGCCGACGCCCTACAGCTGCTGGTCGCGACCGTTCTCCGGTATCAGCCGAGCGCTCGCCTGAACCTGTTGCTCGGCAACGGTATCCAGCTGTGGGCCACCACCTGCTGGCATGCGCTGTCGGTGCTCGTCACCGACGACTACGCCGTGCTCTCGTCCGAACCCTACGACGCGGACCCACGCTGGCAATCCGTCGTCGACCACCAACTGGTCACCGCCACACCCGGCCACTGCACCATCACCGCACTCGAACTCTCCGCTACCGAAAGGGTCCGTTCATGACCGCGCCGCTGCTGGACATCCACCTCACTGACGACGATCTCACCGCGGCCTTGCGCACCGACGCCCGCACCGGTCTCACCGCCGACCCGAAGTCGCTGCCGCCCAAGTGGTTCTACGACGCCCGCGGGAGCGAGCTCTTCGAGCGGATCACCGAACTGCCCGAGTACTACCCGACCCGCACCGAGCGAGCCCTGCTCGAGCGGGTCGTCGGCGAGATCGCCGCGGCCGCTCGCGCCGAGGTGCTGGTGGAGCTCGGCTCGGGCTCGGCCGCCAAGACCCGTCTGCTGCTGGATGCGCTCACCGCCGAAGGTTCGCTGAAAACCTATGTTCCGCAGGATGTCTCGGCCTCGGCGCTACGCGGCGCGGCCGACGAGATCGCAGCCGAGTACCCGAACCTGTCCGTGCACGGCGTGGTCAGCGACTTCACCGACACCCTGCACAACCTGCCCCGCGGTGGCCGCCGCATGATCGCCTTCCTCGGCGGCACCATCGGCAACCTGGTCCCCGCCGAGCGCGCCGAATTCCTGGCGGGCATCAACGAGGTCCTCGAACCCGGCGAGCTGCTGCTGCTCGGCGCGGGCCTGGTCATCGACCCGGCGGTCCTGGTCCCCGCCTACGACGACGCCGCGGGCGTCACCGCCGAATTCAACCGCAATGTCCTGCACGTCCTCAACCACCGTCTCGACGCCGATTTCGTCCCCGAGAAATTCGACCACGTCGCCCTCTGGGACGCCGAGAACGAGTGGATCGAAATGCGCCTGCGCGCCACCGAGGCGATGACGGCCACCGTCGCCGGTCTGAACCTCACCGTCGACTTCGCCGCGGGCGAAGAGATGCGCACCGAGATCTCCGCCAAGTTCCGCCCCGATTCCCTCGCCGCCGAACTGCACCGAGCCGGCTTCACCCCCACCCACACCTGGACCGACCCCGACAACCGCTTCATCTTGTCCCTGTCCGAACGCCGCTGAGTCCTGGCTCCGGGTCAGGCCGAGCGCGCCGGCGGTCAGGTCAGGAGGGCGGCAACCGAGCCGTCACGCGGCGGGGTGCGTCGGCGGTGATGTCATCGCGCGGGATGGGTGGTCAGAGGTCGAGTTCGTCGGCGAGGTATTCGCCGCTGGTGAGGTTCTCGTCGCCCTCCAGGTCCTTTTCGACGCCTTCCTCGCCGTTGACGGCGTCGTCGTCGAAGAGGGCGCCGTCGACATCGTCGTCGCCGACCACGCGCATCGCGCTTTCCTCGGCGGGGCGTTCGTCCTCTTCCATCGCCTCCCGGCGGGACCCGCGCTCGGTGTACTCCTCGGAGATTTCCTCGTTGATGCCGAGGAAGCCGTCGGCGTCGGCTTCGTGATTGCGGATCACATAGTCGGCGGGCGGGTCTTCCACATAGCGTTCGTATTCGACGATGTCGTCGGCTTGATCGTCGTCGCCCATGTCCATGTCCAACGGTTCACGGCTCATGGTCTCCAGTATCGGCCTCCGACGGCCGTCCGTCACGAACCACGCCCGGGCCGGGCGGTCGTCGGCTACGGGCGTCTGCCGCTGGTGTCCTCCGGGACGCCGTGGAGGACGGCGGCGAACCATTCGACGAGCGGCCGCAGGTCGTTCCAGGCGCGGCGGATCTCGGTGGCCGCGGCCGGGGTGGTGAGCCACTCCGGTGCGCCGAACTCGCGGTGCACGGTCAGGGACTTGTGGCGCAGCAGGTCGATGCGTGGATGGTCGATGGCGTAGCCCTTCGGCTTGGTTTTGAGCTTGTCGCCGCCGAGGGTGAAACCGGCTGCCGTCGTCGCGGCCAGGATCTTCTCCAGTTCCGCGCCGCGCACCTCGTCGTCGATCGTGGCCCGCAGGACAGCCAAGGCGGTGGGCGAGGGCCGGAAGCAGCCGCCCGCGACGAACAATCCCGCCGCCCCGATCTGCACGTACCAGCCGACGCCGGGCGACACTCCCGCCACCGCGCCCTGGTGGGTTTTGTAGGGCAGTTTGTCGGCCGAGAATCGGACGTCACGGTAGGGCCGAAAGATCTTGGCCTGTCCGAATTCCGCCGCCAGTTCGGCGGCGAGCGCGACCATCGGTGCGCGCACGGCCTCGTCGTAGAGGTGTTTGTGCGCGTTCCAGAAGGCCTTCGAGTTGTCGGCCTCCAGGTCTTCGTAGAAGTCGAGTCCGGCGAGCGGGAATCCGGTGAAAGCGTCCATCGGTGCGGCGTTTCTCAGTTCTGTTCGGGGACGGGGGCGGCGTGGCGATCGAGCCGGCTACCCCTACCAGTATCGCCCGCCGAGGCTCACAGACCGCCGATCAGTGCCACGAACACGAGCACCAGAACCGCGGCCAGCGCCGCGATGGCCCCGTTGGCGATCGCCGCCCACTTGCCCATCGGCTCACCCTTGGCATGTCCGACCAGCCCGAGCACGACTCCCGTCGGCGCGGTGACGAGCACCGGCAGCCCGCACAGCATCACCCCGCCGAGCACCGACGCCGCGACACAACAGAAGCTGATGATCGACCACACCGGCGTGCTGTCGCGGTAGCCGTACCCCGGCGGAGGCGGCGACGGGAACTGCCCCGGGTACTGCGGCGCTCCGTAAGGAGCCCGACCAGGCGGCGGATAGCCCGAAGCGGGATATATCGGCGCGGCATTGCCGACAGCGGGATACCCGGGCGCGGGAAACATCGGCCCCGGCGGTGGCGGCGGATACGGCGGCAACTCGACAGCCGGATTCGCGACCCTAGCCCAAGGCTGAGCGGCGGGCGGTGGGGGATACGACGTCGCGTCGTCAGCGGTTACCGGATCGGCGATCCCACCCCATGGTTCCCCGCCCACCGGATCAGCCACCTCCGGCGCGTCCTGCACCCGCGGCACACCCTGATCCTTACCGAGTTCGACCCGCCGCTCCGGCTCAGTCCCCATGCCGCCCCCTATAACGTCCCGAATTACAGGACCACCATGCACCAAAGACCAGCCGGTGCGCCATTGTCCGAGGACAAACGCACCGACTGGTCTCGAGAGAACATGGGTAACTCACCGGGCACGAGCTAACCCTCAACCTCTGAAGGCTTGCCGCGTCCCCAACCCACCCCGCGCCCCAGTCTGGCCAAAAGTCGCGGGGAGGCGGTTAGGCGTTGCCGTTGAACAGGCCCGTGACCGAGCCGTTCTCGAAGACCTCGCGGATGGTGCGGGCCAGCAGCGGCGCGATCGACAGCACGGTCAGCGTCGGGAACTTCTTGTCCTCGCTGATCGGCAGCGTGTTGGTGATGACGACTTCCCTGGCACCACAGTTGGCGAGGCGCTCGGCGGCCGGATCGCTGAGCACACCGTGGGTGGCCGCGATGATGACGTCGCCCGCGCCGGCTTCCTTGAGGACCTTCACCGCACCGGCGATGGTGCCACCGGTGTCGATCATGTCGTCGATCAGCACGCAGGTGCGGCCTTCGACGTCACCGACGACGCGGTTGGACTTCACCTGGTTGGGCACCAGCGGGTCGCGGGTCTTGTGGATGAACGCCAGCGGCGTGCCACCGAGCGCGTCGGCCCACTTCTCGGCGACCTTCACGCGGCCGGCGTCGGGGGAGACGACCGCGAGGTTGTCCGACGGGTAGTTGGTGCGGATGTAGTCCGACAGCTGCACCAGCGCGTGCATGTGATCGACGGGGCCGTCGAAGAAGCCCTGGATCTGGTCGGTGTGTAGGTCGACGCTGATGATGCGATCGGCGCCCGCGGTCTTGAGCAAGTCGGCGACCAGGCGGGCCGAGATCGGCTCGCGGCCGCGGTGCTTCTTGTCCTGGCGCGCGTACGGGTAGAACGGCAGCACCGCGGTGATCCGCTTGGCCGAACCGCGCTTGAGCGCGTCGATCATGATGAGCTGTTCCATCAGCCACTGGTTGAGCGGCGCGGGGAAGCTCTGCAGCACGAAGGCATCGGAACCGCGGACCGACTCC
Organism: Nocardia sp. NPDC055050; assembly: GCF_053608345.1. Lineage (NCBI taxonomy): Bacteria > Bacillati > Actinomycetota > Actinomycetes > Mycobacteriales > Nocardiaceae > Nocardia > Nocardia sp. NPDC055050. The sequence goes on along the minus strand of NZ_JBSGVG010000029.1, from coordinate 39,731 downwards.
TCGAACCGGACGAAGATCTCACCGTTGGCGAAGTCACGCGCGGTCTGCGGGGTGATGTCGACGTCGAGTTCCTTGGCGACCTGCTCGGCCAGCTCAGGATGTGACCGGCCGGCGAAGAGCATCAAGTTCTTCTGGTTGTCGATCGAGAACGCGGTCACTGCTGGTTGCCATCCTTTTGCTCGATTGTCTTCGAAGACGTCTCGTCTGCCGCGATGGCTTCCGCCGCCGCGCGCGCCGCAGCGGTTCCTGGACGGTAGCGCTGCACCCAGTTTTCAAAAGTGCGCTGTGGCCCACCCGACACAGCAAGTGCACCCGGTGGAACGCTTCTGCGCAGTACAGTACCCGCACCCGTATAGGCGCCGTCACCCACGGTGACCGGCGCGATGAACATGGTGTCGCTACCTGTTCGCACATGGGAACCAACCACGGTGTGGTGCTTGTTCACTCCGTCATAGTTCACAAAAACGCTGGAAGCGCCGATGTTGCTGTGCTCGCCGATCGTCGCGTCGCCGACGTAGGTGAGGTGGGGCACCTTCGAGTGCGCGCCGATCGAGGCGTTCTTGGTCTCGACGAACGCGCCGAGTTTGCCTTCCTCGCCCACGACGGTGCCGGGGCGGAGGTAGCTGAACGGGCCGATGGACGCGCCGTCGCCGATCTGAGCGTGCGTTCCGTGCGTTCGGATCACACTCGCGCCGACTCCGACGAGCACGTCGGTGAGCGTGGTGTCGGGCCCGATCTCGGCGTCCTCGCCGATCTCGGTGCTGCCGAAGAGCTGGGTACCGGGCCGCAGCACGGCGTCGCGCCCGATCCGCACACTCGCGTCGATCCAGGTGGTCGCCGGGTCGATGATGGTGACGCCCGCGCGCATGTGGCGTTCGAGAATGTAGCGATTGAGGGTGGCGCCCGCCTGGGACAGCTGCACCCGGTCGTTCACGCCGGTGACCTTGTTCGAGTCGACCAGTCGCGCGCCGTGCACGGGGCGACCGGCCTCGCGGGCCAGTCGAAGCACATCGGTGAGGTAGAGCTCGTGCTGGGCGTTGGCGGTGGACAGCCGCCCGATCATGGTGCGCAGTACCGACGCGTCGAACGCGTAGACGCCGGAGTTGACCTCTTTGATCTTGGCCTGTTCGGGGGTGGCGTCGGCGTGCTCGACGATCTCGGCGAGCTGGCCGTCGTCGTCGCGCACGATCCGGCCGTAACCGTTGGCGTCGTCGGGCACGAAGGTCAGCACCGTCACGGCGGGCCGTTCGGCGTAGCTGCGGTGCTCGTCGAGCAGCGCGGACAGCGTGTGCCCGTCGAGCAGCGGCACATCGGCCGAGGTGACGAGAAGGTCGCCGTCGAAGTCCGCGGGGATCGAACCCAGTGCGCACTGCACCGCGTGTCCGGTTCCGAGCTGCTGCTCCTGCACCGCGCACACGATCTCGCGGCCGAGTTCCTTACCCACGTCCGCGACGGCGGCTCCGACCTTGTCCCGGTCGTGCCCGACAACGGTGATCAGGTGGGTCGGATCGATCTCGACGGCGGCGTGCAGCGCGTGCGAGAGCATCGACCGTCCTGCTAACGGGTGCAGCACTTTCGGAGTCTTCGACCGCATTCGCGTCCCAGCACCTGCTGCGAGAACGACGACGGCGGTCTGCGGTGGCATGGATCTCCCTCGGCTGCCTGTCAGCGAGTGCTGTGGCGGGTTCGGTCGGTAGATGGTGCGGGCCGACGATACGTCACTGTGTGTCCGTGTGCTCCGCCGCCAGGACTCGAACCTGAACTATCTGAACCAAAATCAGAGGTGCTGCCATTACACTACGGCGGATCGCCACACCAGTGGGCTCTCGGAGCCCACCACTGTGCTACGGCACGCCAGTGATCCTCGCACACGATCCCGCCCTCGGGCGAATCTTGTGTACGCCTGTCGCGTCCGTGCTCGGATGCCGTTGTTAGCCTTCTGGAACGCACGTACTGATTTCTCGTGAGTCGAAACGCGGAGAGGCGGGGGCACGCATGTCGTCCAGTGAGCCGGGGCGGGCCACCAGGCCCAGGATGACGGGTACGCAGCGCAGGCAGCAGTTGATCGAGATCGGTCGCGCCTTGTTCGCGGAGCGGGGGTACGACGCGACATCGATCGAGGAGATCGCGCAGCGAGCGCAGGTGTCGAAGCCGGTGGTCTACGAGCATTTCGGTGGCAAGGAGGGCCTCTACGCGGTGGTCGTCGATCGCGAGATGTCGATGTTGCTGGAGATGGTCACCTCCTCGCTCACCCGCAATCGATCGCGGGTGCGATTAGAGCAGGTGGCGCTGGCCTTGCTCACCTACATCGAGGAGCGGACCGACGGTTTTCGGATCCTGGTCCGCGACCAGCCCGCCGCCAACTCCGACGGTCGCTACTCGAGCCTGCTCAACGAGGCCGTGAACCAGGTGGCCCATCTGCTCGCCGGTGATTTCGGCCGTCGCGATCTCGATACCAGCCTCGCCCCGCTCTATGCCCAGGCTCTGGTCGGCATGGTCTCGACCACTGCCACGTGGTGGCTCGACGAGCGCACCCCGCCCAAAGAGGTGGTCGCGGCGCACCTGGTCAACCTGTGTTGGAACGGTTTGAGTCATTTGGAAGCCGAACCGGGGCTCAGCTCCGAATGGAATACGGGGACTACGCCGACCAGCGGTGGGGTAACCGGACGTTAGCGCAAGCAACGTGGACCGAATCCATGATTCGGCTGCCACTTTGCCGCCTGGTGGTACGGTTCACCCATCCTTTTGGGTGCTGCCGGGCGGTATGTCGAGCAAATTTCGGGATGTCGGTCTACTTCAGGATGGCTGGATTATTGGATGACAGGCGGATCTGATGGCTAGGCAAGCACGCGCGGAGATCACCCGCGACTCCGTCCTTGCTGGCGCTGCCGATGTCTTTCTCCGTTTGGGCTACGCCAACGCGAGCCTCAGCGAAATCATCGCGCAGTCCAATGTGACCAAGGGCGCCTTGTACTTTCACTTCGGCTCCAAGGAGGAGCTGGCCAGGGCGGTGGTCGATCAGGGCAACGAGCGCCTGACCGGATCCTGTCAGGGCTTCTTCGATTCCCGGGTGCCCGCGCTGGAGGCGGCCGTCGGGATCACCTACGTGGTGGCCGATCTGTCGATGAACGATCCGATGGTGGGCGCGATGCTCAAGCTCACCCACCAGATCGGTGACTATCGCGGAGCGCAGGGCGACAACATCGCCAAGACCTGGGGCGAGACCTACCGGTTGCTGTCGGAGCGGGCCATCGCCCAAGGCGACCTGATCGCCGACCTCGATCCCGAGGTGGTCGGTGTGCTGCTCCAGGAACTGACCGCGGGCGTGCACATCGTCGCGGTCGGCACCGAGTCGATGGAGCAGATGGCGGCGCGGATGGAACGGGCCTGGTACTTCCTGCTGCCCTCGCTGGTGCCGCCGGAGAAGCTGTCGTACTTCCGGGAGTTCGCGGCGCGCAGGCTGCGCCGCTACGTCGTCTAGTTCACACGCTGCGGTCGGTGGCGAGCACCGTCCGCACGTCGGCCTCGGGTCCGGTCGGGGTGATCCGGACTTCGTCGCGGCCGAAGGCGTGCAGGAGCAGCTCCGACGGCGTGCCGGTGAGCACCACTTCGGCGCCGTCGCCACGATGCGCCGTGATCCGGGCTCCCTGCGGCGTCGCGAGGACAACCGGAACCGGCGACTTGCGGTAGGCCGCGCGTGCGACGGTGCGCAGTGCGGTCCACAGTCGGTCCTCGTCGCGCGCCGCCAATTGCCTTGGCTCCCAGCCCGGTTCGGACCTGCGCACGTCTTCGTGGTGGACGAACATCTCGCTGAGATTGGCCACCGCGTCGACCGGGCGCAACGGCGACCACCACGGCGGGCCGGTGCGGACCAGCTCGAGCAGTTCGGCGAACGGCCGCTGCGCGATCTGGGCCTGCTTGGCCTCCAGGTAGCCGGCCATCGGCCGGAAGACGATGCCCACCGACGCGTCGGGCCTGCGTTCGCGGACCACCAGGTGGGCCGCGAGGTCGTGCACCGTCCAGGTGCCGCACAGGGTCGGCGCGGCAGGGCCGGCCTCGGTCATCGTTTCCACGAGGGCGTGGCGTTCACGTCGAGCCAGACTCACGCCTCGACCCTACGCGTATCGCGACATCCACAGCGCCCAGCCCGTCGACAAGCAGCCGCCTCTCGAGCGATCCCGGGCTGTAGCGCGTCAGCCGCCGTTCATCCACCGTCGCTTGAGGTTCCAATGGTTGGCCCACCACGCCTGTTCCGCCGCGGGGTCAGAGCCTGCCGCCGGGGGTGGTGATTCTCCCGGGAACAGCCCTTGCGGACTTGGGGCGCCGACCTTTGCCGGGGTCGCAGCGGCACTCGGTGCGGCCGCTTCCGGTGTGTCCGCCGGTTCGGGGGAGTCTGTGGGACCGGCTTCGGGTGCCGGAACCCAGGTGGGCGGTTCTGGATCACGAGGCCCGGCGGTGGTGGGGGCCGTAGCAGCTGACGGCGGCGCTGGAGCGGGAGCCTGCGCTGAGTGGTTCGGCGCCGCTGCCGGAGCAGGTGTCACAGGTCGGGTTCGATCTTGCGGCGAGGCCGGAAGCGAGGCATCAGGGGTTGTCTCGACAGTGGCAGGCGCTGAGGGCGACGGTGGAGCGAGGCTGGTCGTGCCGGGGGAACCCGCGTTCATGGCAGGCGAGTTCTCCTCCAGTGCCTGCGACGCGGCGAATCCGGCGACGCCGAGAAAGGCCGCGAGGGCCGCCGCGGTCAGCAGTAGCCGCCGGTGGCGGCGAGGCGCCTGCGGTGGTTCGGCGAGTTGCTTGCGCACCTGGCCGGCGGCGATCAGCGCGGCTGCGCGCGCCGTCGCCTGCGCGAAGTCCGGGACGAGGACCACGCGCGCGGTGAGTTCGTAGCGCAGGGCGCCCGCGATCTCGGGATCGGCGGTCGACGAACCACAGAGGGCCACCGCGTCGGGGTGCGCCGGGATCGACGCCAGCACCGACCGCACGCGACCGATCGTCTCGGTCATCGCGTCGGTATCGAACGATTCCGCGAGACCGTCGGCCGAGGCGCCCTCGGCAATACCGGTGGTCCAGGCGTCCGAGGCCAGGATCTGCCGACGATCCGGCCCGACCACGACGGCGGTCGCGGCGTGATCGGCGAGGTCGAGCATCACCACGGTCCCGAACTCATCGAGTTCCGGCATGTCACCGACCAGCGCGAACAGTGCCGATCGGGTCGAAACCAGCGATGATGTCCGCCACGGGCCGGCCGCGAGCTCCGAGACGATCTGTTGCCGGTCCTGCGCAGTGTGATACGCCACGGCGACATCCGCGATCACCGGGGCTGCCTCGGCGAGGGCGTCGAGTGCGTGGACGATCGAGCCCCCGTCTTCGACACGCTGCTCGACCGACTGAAGGACCTCGGATTTCCTCCCCGGTGCGTTGGACAGGAGCACCCCCCGGACGACAGTGCGTTCCGCTGATATTCCGACTGTGGTCGTCATAGATCACCCACTCGATAGACGTATAGCTTTCGGAGGTTCGTGGTGGGTGCGCTCGGTGATTGGTCGATGTTCCAACTGTGATGTCTCTCACAGGGCATCCATTGCTCCTGAGTCGGCTCACACCCGGGGTCAGCCGCGGGCCGACCCCCGGGAATCACTCATCTAGACTTCGAGACGGGCTGCCTCGCCTATCCCGTCTGCGTATTCAGGAGCGAACAATGTCCTCCCTTCGTCCTCCGCTCGCCGGTCTGGCCGAAGTGGTCGCGGGTGACGCCGCGCTGCGGACGGTCACCGACCTGGTCGGCAAATCCGGGGTGGAATTGGTCGCGCCGTCGGCCGTGCGGCCGTTCGTCGCCGCGACGATCGCCGATCAGCGTCCCCTGGTGGTGGTGACCGCCACCGGTCGCGAGGCCGACGATCTGACCGTGGAACTCACCGAGATGCTCGGCCCGTCGGTCGCCATGTTCCCGTCCTGGGAGACCCTGCCGCACGAACGCCTCTCGCCCGGCCCCGACACGGTCGGGCGCAGGCTCGAGGTGCTACGCAGGCTGGCCCATCCCGAAGACCCCGTCTACCCCGAACCGCTGCGGGTGGTGGTCACCACGGTGCGTTCGCTGATGCAGCCGATGACGGCCGGGCTCGGCGATATCGAGCCGGTGGTGCTGCGGGTCGGCGGCGAACACGATTTCGACGAATTGCTCACTCGCCTGGTGGAATTCGCGTACACCCGCGTCGACATGGTCGGCAAGCGCGGCGAGTTCGCGGTGCGTGGCGGCATCCTCGATCTGTTCGCGCCGACGGCGGATCATCCGGTGCGCGTGGAGTTCTGGGGCGACGAGGTGACCGAGATCCGCCCGTTCTCGGTCGCCGATCAGCGATCGCTCACCGAGAGCACCGTCGAGATGGTGGTCGCGCCGCCGTGTCGCGAGTTGCTGCTCACCACGCCGGTGCGCGAGCGCGCCACCGCGGTCGCCGCCGACAACGAGGCCGACGCCTCCCTGGTCGAGATGCTGAACAAGATCGCCGAGGGCATCCCCGTCGACGGCATGGAGGCCCTGCTGCCGGTTCTCGCGCCGGGCAAGCTCAGCCTGCTCACCGAGGCGCTGCCCGGGGGCACCCAGTTGCTGCTGTGCGACCCGGAGAAGATCCGCACCCGCGCAGCCGATCTCGTGCGCACCGGCGAGGAGTTCCTCGAAGCCTCGTGGACCGCCGCCTCGTTCGGCAGCGACGCGCCGCTGGGCGCCAACGGCCTCGACCTGGCTGCCTCCGGCTACCGCAGCCTGCCCGAATTGCACACCAGCGCGGACGAACTCGGCCTGCCGTGGTGGACGCTGAGCCCGCTCAGCTCCGGCGACCCGATCGAGGTGAACCTGCCGGTGGCCGCCGGGCCCACCGCCCGCGGGTCCGACGAACTGGTCGCCACCATCTTCGCGTCGCTGCGCGCGCACGTCGCCACCGGCGGTCGCGCGGTCGTCGTGGTCACCGGTCACGGTACGGCGCAGCGTGTACTGGAACGGCTCGGCGAGGCCGAAGTGCCCGCCGCGCTGCTGCCCGCCGGTGGGGTGCCGGAGCCGGGAGTGGTGGGCGTGCTGTGTGGTTCGCTGCACGACGGGCTGATCTTCGACGATGCCGGACTGGTGGTCGTCGCCGAGTCCGATCTCACCGGCAACCGGGTCACCGCGCCCACCGAGGGCAAGCGGCTGCCCGCCAAGCGCCGCAACCAGGTCGACCCGCTCGCCCTCACCTCGGGCGACATGGTGGTGCACGACCAGCACGGCATCGGCCGGTTCGTCGAGATGATCGAGCGCACCATCGGCGGCGCGCGCCGCGAGTACCTGGTGATCGAATACGCGCCGAGCAAGCGCGGCCAGCCCGGCGACCGCCTGTTCGTGCCGATGGAATCGCTGGACCAGCTCTCCCGCTACGTCGGCGGCGAACTGCCGAGCCTGTCCAAGCTCGGCGGCTCCGACTGGGCGAACACGAAACGCAAGGCGCGCAAGGCCGTTCGCGAGATCGCGGGTGAGCTCGTGCAGCTCTACGCTGCGCGCCAGGCCGCGCCGGGTCACGCCTTCGCCCCGGACACCCCGTGGCAGCAGGAGATGGAGGACGCGTTCGCGTTCACCGAGACCGTCGACCAGATGACCGCCATCACCGACGTGAAGTCGGACATGGAGAAGGCGGTGCCGATGGACCGCGTGGTCTGCGGCGACGTGGGCTACGGCAAGACCGAGATCGCCGTGCGGGCCGCGTTCAAGGCGGTGCAGGACGGCAAGCAGGTCGCCGTGCTGGTGCCCACCACGCTGCTCGCCCAGCAGCACCTACAGACCTTCACCGAACGCGTCGCGGGCTTCCCGGTGACGGTGAAGGGGCTGTCCCGGTTCACCGATGCCTCCGACTCCAAGGAGATCCTGGCCGGGCTGGCCGACGGCTCGGTCGACATCGTGGTCGGCACCCACCGGCTGCTGCAGACCGGTGTGCGCTGGAAGGACCTCGGCCTGGTGGTGGTCGACGAGGAACAGCGCTTCGGTGTGGAGCACAAGGAACACATCAAGGCGCTGCGCACCCACGTCGACGTGCTTACCATGTCGGCCACTCCGATCCCGCGCACCCTGGAGATGAGCCTGGCCGGCATCCGCGAGATGTCGACCATCCTCACCCCGCCCGAGGAGCGTCATCCGGTGCTCACCTATGTGGGCGCCTACAACGACAAGCAGGTCACCGCCGCCATCCGCCGCGAGCTGATGCGCGACGGTCAGGTGTTCTACGTGCACAACCGGGTGTCCTCGATCGACAAGGCCGCCAAGAAGATTCGCGATCTGGTGCCCGAGGCGCGCGTCGTCGTCGCGCACGGTCAGATGAACGAGGACCAGCTCGAGAAGACCGTGCAGGGATTCTGGGAGCGCGAATACGACGTGCTCGTGTGCACCACGATCATCGAGACCGGCCTCGACATCTCCAACGCGAACACGCTGATCGTGGAACGTGCCGATTCCCTCGGCCTTTCGCAGCTGCACCAGTTGCGTGGTCGTGTCGGTCGTTCCCGTGAGCGCGGCTACGCGTACTTCCTGTATCCGCCGGAGAAGCCGCTCACCGAGACCGCCTACGACCGCCTGGCCACCATCGCGCAGAACTCCGATCTGGGTGCGGGTATGGCCGTGGCGATGAAGGACCTCGAGATCCGCGGCGCGGGCAATGTGCTCGGCGCCGAACAGTCCGGTCACGTCGCCGGTGTCGGCTTCGACCTGTACGTGCGACTGGTCGGCGAGGCCGTGGAGGCCTACCGCGCGGCCGCCGACGGCAAGCCGATCGTCACCGAGGAGAACAAGGAGGTGCGCATCGATCTGCCCGTCGACGCGCACATCCCGCCCGACTACATCGCCAGCGACCGGCTGCGGCTCGAGGGCTATCGCAAACTCGCCTCCGCCCAGGACGATTCGGCCCTGGCCGCGGTCGTCGAGGAGCTCGTCGACCGCTACGGCCCGCTGCCGGTGGAGGTCGGGCGACTGGTGGCGGTGGCCAAGCTGCGCCTGCTCGCGCGCGAGTACGACGTGTCCGAGATCGTGGTCACCGGCTCGTCGCTGAAGATCGCGCCGCTGAATCTTCCTGATTCCAAACAGCTTCGGCTCAAGCGGATCTACCCCGCGGCCAACTATCGCCCGGCGAGCGGGCTGATCACCTTGCCGCTGCCGCGGATCACCGACAGCGTCGGCGCCGACCGGGTGCGCGACGTGGCAGTGCTGCAATTCGTCGCCGATCTGCTGCTGGTGCTGGACGGTAAACCCCAGGGGATGGTGGATCTTTCGGTGCCGACAGAAGCTGCGGCGGCGCGATGAGCCAGGAGACGTCCCAGGAACAGGCCGACACCGCGGTCGTCGCCGCGGGACTGTCCGACGCCGTCGAGGTGATGGATCGCCTCTGGCATTTCGGCGGCTGGGAGCGCACCCAAACCCACGATTCGCTGCGCCCCTATCTCCTCGAGGAGACCTACGAACTCCTCGACGCCATCCAGGCCGGCGACGCCGAAACCATCAAGGAAGAACTCGGCGACCTGCTGTTGCAGGTGCTGTTCCACTCCCGAATCGCCGAACACGCGGGCGAGTTCACCGTCGACGACGTGGCGGCGACCCTGGTCGGCAAACTCGTCCATCGCAGTCCCTACCTCACCGATGCCGATTTCTCCTCGGGTACCTCGGTGGCCGCCAAGATCGCGGCGCAGGAAAAGGCGTGGGAGGAGCGCAAATCCGCGGAGAAATCCCGGCGCTCCTGCCTCGACGGCATCGCCATGGCCCAGCCCGCTCTCGCTCTCGCCGAGAAGATCCGCACCCGCAGCGCCAACGCGGGCCTGCCCGCCGACCTCGTCCCGGACACCCTGCGCGTGGTGGAACTGGGCGGTCCTGATTCGGCCGAGGAACGGCTCCGCACAGCGGCCGTCGACTTCGCCACCGCCATCCGCGCCGCCGAGGACGCCGCCGAAGCCGAACGAGGTGCTCGGTCCCCGCTCGGCGCGGATGACTGGCATACCTTCTGGCCGCGCTGAGCATCACCCGCCGACGGCGTCGGCTACCGCTGAGCTAACGATGCTCGGTGGGTGGGTGGACGGCGTCGGCGGCTGAGACGTTGCTGAGATCTTGTGGACAATCGTGCGCGCGCCAGCGGGCAAGGGCCACACAGCTTTAGACTCGAAGCAGCTCGCCGTCCGCGGCGGGGCAGGGGTCCGGCGATCGTCGAGGTGAGGTTGATGGGTACAGAGGTAGATCCGGCAGGACAGGATGTGATGGCCGACCATCCTGAGCTGGACGTGTTGCCGGTATGGCCGCAGGAAACCATCGCAGTGCTGGTGACGACCGACGCGGGGCCGCACGCCATCCCGGTGTCGTGGCCGGTACGCGCGGACGACCGGCGGATTCTCCTCAGTTTGAAGTCCGATCGTGGTTCGCTGGCACGGTTGCGGGCACAGCCTGAGGTGGCGTTGCTGATTCTGGGCGGCGGCAATGTGGCGCTGTGTGCGCGCGGCCGGGCGACGGTCATCGCCGAGCAGATGCCGTCGGCGCCGGATTACACCGCGGTGCAGCTGGACGTCGATGTGATCGACGACCACCGGCAGTCCGCGTTCGCCGTCGACCGTGGCATCCAGCGCACCGTCCTCGACGACACCGAATTGCGGGCGCTGGAGGGTCGGGTCGAGACCCTGCGATCCTGGGCCGACAACGGGCCCGCAGCGTAAGTTCCTCTACGGCACACCATCTGGACAGAAGGGTTTTCATGAGCGTCACACTCGCCAAGGGCGGCAATGTCTCGCTGTCGAAGCAGACCGACAACCTCACCAAGGTGGCGGTCGGTCTCGGCTGGGACGTGCGTACCACCACCGGTGCCGACCACGACCTGGACGCCAGCGCGTTGGCGACCGGCACGAACCTGAAAGTGCTCTCGGACCAGCACTTCGTCTTCTACAACAACCTGCGCTCGCCGGAAGGCACCATCGAGCACACCGGTGACAACCTGACCGGTGAGGGCGACGGGGACGACGAGATCATCAACGTCGATCTGGCCGCCACCCCGCCGACGATCACCAACATCTTCTTCCCGGTGTCGATCCACGACGCCCAGGCCCGTGGTCAGTCGTTCGGCCAGATCCGCAACGCCTACATCCGCGTCACCGACGCGAACACCGGCGTGGAACTGGCGCGCTACGACCTGTCCGAGGACGCGTCCACGGAGACCGCGATGGTGTTCGGCGAGCTCTACCGCCACAACAGCGAGTGGAAGTTCCGCGCGGTCGGCCAGGGTTACGCCTCGGGCCTGGCTGGCATCGCCCGCGACTACGGCGTGAATCTCTGACCAACCACGACAGGAAGGCGGGCGACCGAGTGTCGCCCGCCTTCGTCGTGCTCGCTGTCATCGCGATTGCGTGACCGGCACCCGTCGTGGCGGGACCACGCCCGCCTGCTCGAGCAGCGCGAAGTACTTGCGCAGCATCAGTACGGCGGTGGTGGCCAGGCCGGCCGTCAAGCCCCACCAGACCCCCGCCGCGCCCAGGTGCAGCGGGAAGGCGAGCAGCAGCGCTGAGGGCAGGCCCACGCCCCAGTAACCGACCAGTGACAGCCGGAAGCCCGCGGAGGTCTCCTTCAGACCACGCAGGAGCCCGGTGCCGATGTTCTGGGCGGCGTCGAAGAATTGCAGCACGATGCCGATGAGCAACAGGGTGTGCGCGATGGCGACGGTGCCGGTGTCGGTGGTATCGAGGAACGGTGCGAGCACGATGTCCGGGGCGAGCACGTAGACAGCGCCGGTGACGATCGCGATCACCGCGGCCATCCGCAGCGCCAGCCAGGCCAGCGCCCGCGCGTGCCCGAATTCATCGCGCGCGACCGCATCGCTCACCAGGATCGACGCCCCGTGGGACAGCCCGATCGCCATCTGGAACACGATGTAGATGATCTGGTAGACCACATTGTGCGCGGCCAGCGCGGCCGGCCCGAAGCTGCCCATCACCAGCGCGAGCACCGAGAACATGCCCGCTTCCGAACCGTAGGTGAGCGCGATCGGCGTGCCGAGGCGCAGTTCCTCGCGCACGGTCGCCCAGCGCACCGGCCACGGCGTCGAGGGCAGGGTGCGGCCGAGTTGCTCGTCGCGGCGCACCATCGCCCAGAACACCCCGAAGGTGATCAGGAAGACCAGCGAGGTCGCGATGCCGACACCGGTCAGGCCCATCGCCGGAATGCCGGCCCAGCCGTGGATGAAGGCCAGTGCCAGCACCAGATTCAAGGCCACCGAACCGAGCGTGACCAGCAGCAACGCCTGGGGCCGCTGCATGCCGACGGTGTACTGGCGCAGCACCTGGAACCACAGACACGGCAGTAACCCTGGCGCGAGGGCGATCATCATCGGCCGCGCCGCGTCGAGCACACCGGCATCCTGGCCGAGCCACGGCAGTACCCACCCGAGCCCGATCAGCAGCGCGCCGCCGAGCAGTCCGGCGATCGTCGCGATGACGAATGCCGCCCGGACCACCGCGCGCACTTCGTCGTCGGCCGAACCTCCGCGCTTCCCGGCCGCGCCGAGCGCGCCCGCGATCTGATTCCCGGTGCCGGTGATCAGCCCGACGCACATCGTGCGGATCTGGTTGAACAGCACCAGCGCCAGCCCGCCCGCGGCGACCTCGCGCACACCGAGGGTGCCCATCAGCGCGAGATTGGTCGTCGAGACCGCGATCTGCGCCAGTTGGGTGAGCGCGATCGGCGTCGCCAGCCTGGCCAGCGCGCTGCTATCGGTCGCCGTGCCGTTCACCCACCCGCTCCGTGGTTCGTCTCGCGCGCGATCGCGCTCACCTGACCTCCATCAATTCGTCCTGGCGCCGCAGCGGTGAATAGCGGCGCAGCAGGGTGGTCACTTCCGCTTCGGCGGCGGGATCGAGCAGGTCGCGGGCGCTCATCCAGTCGTCGTCGAACACGGTGTCGAGATACTTCTCGCCACCATCACACACGATGGTCACCACGGTGGACCCGGCCGGGAACTCCTCGAGCCGCGCCAAGGCATTGTGCACCGAACCGCCCGCCGAACCACCGATCAACAGACCGTGTGTCCTGGCGACGGCGCGGGTGGTGGCGAAGGCGTCGACGTCGCTCACCTTCACACCCTCGTCGAGCAGGGCGTAGTCGACGGCGGTGCCGATGGTCGCGCCGGGTGGGGTGCCGGTGCCCGACTGCCAGTACGGTCCGCCCTCGCCGCCGAAGGCGATGGATCCGACCGGCTCGATCCCGATCACCCGGGCGGGCAGGCCGAGGTCGCGCAGCCGGGTGGCGGTGCCGAACAGGGAGCCGCCGGTGCCGACCGCGGAGAGCAGGATGTCGACCCGTTCGACCTCGGCCAGCAATTCCTCCGCTACGGCGTAGTAGCCGACGGCGTTGGCGTCGTTGTTGTGCTGTTCGGTGAAGTACGCGTCGTCGCGGGCAGCCGCCATGGCCTCGGCGAGGTCTTCCCGTGCCGAGGTGGCCAGCTCGTCGTCACCGTCGTCGGCGACGAACACCAGGTCGGTGCCCATGGCTCGCATCGCGCGCAACTTGTCCTTACAGGCGTGGTTGTCGACCACGGCGGTGAATCGATAGCCACGTTCGGCCGCGACCACCGCCAAGCCGAGTCCGGTGTTGCCGGACGTCGACTCGATGATATGCCCGCCATCGCGCAGCAAACCTCGCCGCTCCGCGTCGAGCACCATCGAACGGGCCATTCTGATCTTGGCGGCACCGGTCGGATTGAACTGCTCGAGCTTGAGCAGCAGCCGCGTGCCGGTGTCGGTGACGGCGAGTTCGAACAGGGGCGTGCGGCCGATCAGGTCCGTCACGCGCGTGACGAGAGCCATGGGTTGTTCCTCCATCGGATCGAGAGCTCGGGTGGATCAGCGGGCAGTGCTGTCCAGGCTCCAGCGCAGTCGGTCCGCGCCTGGGCGCAACACCACCTTCGGCGGGAGCGGGAGTTCGTGGAACGGGGACTCGTTGGAGTCCATCTGATACCCGGCGGTGTTCGGGTAGACGAGCAGGTCGCCGGTTCGTGCGCGGCGGGGCAGCGGGATGCGCCGTCTGCTGAGCAGGTCGGACTCCAGACAGGTGGTGGCGCCGACGCAGGTGGGGGTGAGGTGGCCGGCGCTTTCGGGCCACAGCACGGGATCGGGCAGGTATTCACTGTCGAACCACTGTTCGGACAGGCTGAGACTGGTGCCGTCGACGGTGAGGATGTCGTACGGGCTTCCCTGTGCGGTCCGGGTTTTCACGCCCTGGACCCGGAAGACGGAACTTCCCGCCCGGTCGAGCAGGGCCCGGCCGGGCTCGACCGCGAGCCGTATTCCGTTGTCGCGCAACAGTCCGGCGAGGTCGTTGTGGGAGAGAACGGCGTCGAGCATGGCCGCGCCGGGAGCCGGGAAGTGATAGGGGTAGTAGTCGCCGGGCGGATTCGTGTGGAACCACTTGTCGCTGAGGGTGTTCTGGAACTCGGTCCACGCCGAGGCATCGAGATAGTCGACGCCGAACCCGCCACCGATCGAGATCGTGTCCGCCCGATGGCCGTTGGCTCGTGCGCGCCTGCAGTGCCCGACCAGCGCGGCCGCCTGTTCGGAGCGGTCGACAGCGTCATAGCCGGACAGGTGGAAACTGAAGCCCGACAGCGTGATCGGTGCACCGATGGCCTGGATCGCTTGTTCGAGCTCCATCGGGTCGAGCCCGAAGCGGCTGGTCGAGCCCTCCGGCAGTACCCGGAGCAGCACTCGCACCGGCAGTTCGAGCGCGGCGAGCCGGTCGAGTTCGTCGAGCGCGTCGATCGCGATCAACGACCCGTGCCGAGCCGCCAGCCACAGCAGCTCGTCGGACTTCGCGGGCCCGGTGACCATCAGGTCCTCGCCGCGCACCCCCTGCCCCAGCGCCGCGACGAGTTCTCCGGTGCTGGCGACATCGATCCCCGCCCCGCTCTCCGCGCACGCCCGAGCCACGCACGCCGCCTTGTTCGCCTTCTTCCCGAAGTAGACGAACCCGTCGACGTCTGCCTCGGTGAAGACCGACTGAAACGCCCGGATATTCACCGCGACGCGCTCGGGGAACAGCACATGAAACGGTCCACCGACCGCGTCGGCGATCTCGCGGAGCAGGCGGGGATCGGCGAGCAGCCGCTGTTGCGCCACGTCGGTGTGAGCGGGCATCGGCGGTGCGCAATGCGTCGGCCGGTCGGTGGTCGCCGACGGCGCCCGGTCGACGACGCGGTCCTCGATGTGCGTCGGGCTCGGCGGAACCCGCGCGTCGGATCGCGGCGCGGCCTGCGGGGTGCTGTCCCCGGTGACCCCGGGCTGCGCACCCGTCAGTCCCACAACGGCACCTCCGTGCCACGTCCTTCGGCGATCGCCCTGGCGGCCAGTGCGTGCGCGACCGCGATATCGGTGAGCACCAGTCCGCTGTTGTAGACGAAGATCTTCTCGTCCTCGGTCCGGCGGGCCACGGCGCTGCGGGTGAGCACTTGCGGCAGTTCGGCATCCACCGAACGCAGCGTTCCGTCGGGTCCGGCCATGTCGGTGCCCGTCAGCGCCATCTGCGCCGCGCTGGTGGCGACGACCCGATCGGCCTCGACCAGCGTCGACGGCGCCAGACCGTAGCCCACCAGCACCGCCACCGAACCCGGTGCCAGATGCGAGGATTCCAGGGCCACCTCGGTGCCGGGTCCGGCCGTGGCCAGCACCACATCGGCGGAGGCCGCCGCCGCGTACGGGTCGTCGACCACGTCGAGCAGCGCGTGGGGCGCCGCGTCGGCCAGATGCGAGTGCACGGCGGCCAGTCCCTCGGGATGAGTGCCGTACACCATCAGCTTGCGCAACTGCGGGTTCGCGGCGAGCAAGTGTGGCAGCGCATTACGTCCCTGGGTACCGGTGCCGATGAGCAGCACGCTCTCCGCCCCGCGTCGCACCGTCTCGCGCACCAGCAGTGCCGACACGGCGGGCGTACGCAACGCGCCGACCCGCGCGCAGTCCATCATCGCGATGGGGGCGCCGGTGGTGTCGTCGTAGAGCGTGATGGTCGTGTAGTACCGCTTGGTGCTGCGGTCGTGACCGGGATCGAATTTGTAGGAGGTCTTCATGGCCACCACGCGCCGGCGCCCGTCGCGGCCCAGCATGGCGTAGGACACCGACGAGCCGCCGGGGTCCGCGACGCTCAGCTTGCGTGGATTATCGGATTCGCCCGCCGCGAAGGCGAGATAGGCCTCCTCGACGGCGCGCACCACTTCGGCGGGGCTGATCGGTACATCGGCCAGGTCGCTGCGGGAGAGGACGCGCAGCCCGATCCCGCGGTCACGGTTGTTCAACGGATCCTCGTTCATCTGCCATGCCCCGCTCTGCTGTCCGATCAGCGGTCGCCCGGAACGGCGCGACCACACGTTGGCCATACCCATTCTCGGACGACTCCTGCGCGCGCCGACGGCGTTCGGGCAGTCGGACGTTGATGCGTTTGAGCCAGCGGTCGGTGCCGTCGTAGCGCGCGCGGAACGGAACGCGCCCGTGCACGGCCACGTCGTTGTCCACCAGCAAGAGCTCGCCGGGGGCCAGCGCGGGGGCGTGACTGACCCTGGCGAGTTCGGCGGTGAGCCTGGCGTAGGCGGCGCGGAAGACTTCGTCCGCATCGTCGATCGGGGTGTAGGCGGGATCGTAACGTGCTGTGACAGCGTCATTTTCGTCGAGCCACAGCGTCGGCAACGGTGCGAGCTGATCGAAACCGGTGCCGTAGGAGACATCGGGCAGGATCGGCAGCGTGGGGGTGGTGAGGGTGCGCAGGTCCTCGCCGGACAGGCGCACTTCGCGCACCGAGGAGACCGTGGTGGCGACCCGGTCGGGGTTGCGCAGGCAGGCCAGCATGAGCAGGTTCGCGCGCTGAGCGTGGAAGGCATCCTCGGTGTGCGGGCTGAGCAGGGTGGAACTGCTCGCGCCCGACTGCTCGTCCTCGTGGCCCGCGGCAGGCACGATGTTGTTGACCAGCCTGCCGTTCTGCTGGCCCTGCCAGCCGAACGGCTCACCGGCACAACGCCCGAGCAGCAACATCACGATGTCGAGTTCGAGCGAGCCGGGATGCGCGTGCTCGGCCGCGGCCTGCCAGTGCTGCGGGGTGGGACCGAAATCGGCGTCGTCGACAGGCAACCCGCGCACCACGGTCGCGCCCGCGGCGGTGGCGGGCGGTCGAACGGCGTGGCGCAGGCTGTCGGGCAGGTCGCCGACGCGCTCGGTGATCCGGGCGATCAACGCGGGATCGTGCAGGGTCGTGGTGTGTGGTGCGTCACCTAATCGGTGCCGAATATCTGTCGCGAGCGATCGGAGCGCCGTCGCGGCGTCGGGATCGAGCTCGCGGTATTCGATGTCGTGCTGGTGAATCGTCATACGTTCGGAGAGAACGCTTTTCACCGGTTTCCCTTCTTCGCATCGGTCGAAAGCGGGTGAACTTCAGGCTCGATGTGCGAAGGTAGTGCCTGTCGTGTGATTAGGCAAGACTTACCTAATGCGTCGGCGAGGGAAATAGCCGATCCATATAACGTAGCTTCCTACCCGAGTTGGCGAAGTGAGCGCTGACCGGGGTGTCGCGGGTCGCTGCGGTTCGGTGACGGTCGAAGTGAAGCTCCCCACTCGGAACCTCTTTTAGGCTAGCCTCGCCTAGTTTGCGGCGTCGGGAAAGGGGTTTCGGCGCACGCGGTTCGAGGAGGCAACACGATGGGTTTCACTCGCAGGCAGCTCTTCCAATCCGGCGTCGGCGTCACCGCACTACTACTGGCGGCGGCATGCGGCACCGATGATCGGTCCGCCACCGCGCAGCGCGGCGGCACGCTGCGAGTCGGCGCGCTCGGCACGGCCGCTCGCAGCGAACGCGACCCGCACGCCAACCTCAGCAACGACAGCGACTTCCTCATCGCCTCGCTCGTCTACGACGCACTCACTGTTCCCGGCGCGGATCCGACCGTCACCCCGCGCCTCGCCTCGCGTTGGGAGCCCAGCGCGGACAACCGCAGCTGGACCTTCACCATCGCCGACGGCGCGACCTTCCACAACGGTGCGCCGGTGACCGCCGACGACGTGGTGTGGTCGATGCGACGCCTGCGCTCGGTCGGTGGCGCGTCGAAGATGCCGGTGGCCGAGAACGACATCGTCGCCGACGGTCCGAACCGCGTCGTGTTCACCATGCCCGCACCCAATACCCAACTGCCGCTGCTGCTTCGGCTGATGACCTTCACTGTGCCGAAGGACACCACCGACTTCACCGCCGCGATCGGCACCGGCCCGTTCCGGCTCGAGTCCTACCAGGGCGGCAACGCCCGGCTGGTGCGCAACGAGCGCTGGCACGGCACCCCGCCACTGCTCGACGCCATCGAGGTGACGATGTTCGACAGCGTCACCGCCCTGGGCAACGCGGCGCTGGGCGGGCAGATCGACCTCGCTTCCAATGTGGGCGCGATCGCAGGCCGCACCGCCGCGGGACGCGGCGACCTGCAGGTGATCCGGCGCGCCGACGACACCATGCTCGGCGTGGCGATGCGTGCCGCCGACGGCCCGTTCGCCGATGCCAGGGTGCGCACGGCGTTGCGTCTCGGTGTCGACCGGACCGCGCTGGTCAACCAGGTGCACTCCGGCTACGGCACCGTCGCCGCCGACGTTCTCGGCACCGCCGACCCGCTCTACGACACCACGCTGCGCCGCGACCGCGACGTCGAACGCGCGAAAACCCTGCTGCGCGAAGCCGGGTTCGACACCGGCCGCAGCTACCCGTTCGTGACGAAGGCCGAAGTTCCGGGCGAGGTCGAATCGGCGAAGGTGATCGCCACTCAGCTCGCCGAGATCGGCGTCCGGCTCGACGTGCAGGTGGTCGAATCGGCCGCGTTCTACGACCAGACCTGGCTCAACGCACCGCTGTACACGGTGTCGTGGGGGACCAACGACTCGGTGCTGTTCCTGGCCGACAAGCTGATGACCTCGGGCACCAACCGCAACGAAACCGCCTTCCGTGACCCGGAATTCGATACCGCCGACGCCAAAGCCCTTGCCGCGTCCGGCGAGGACTACACGCGTGCGGTGCGCGAATTGCAGCGCATCGAGTTCGAGCGTGGCGGCTATCTGGTGTGGGGTATGGCCGACGGTGTCGACATCGCCGCGTCGACGGTGCGTGATCTGCCGACGCTCGGCGGTTTCGCGCGCCTCCAGCTGGAACGTGCCTGGCTGGCGTGAATGTCATGAAAACCTTTGCCCTGCCGATGGTGCGGCGGATCGTGCTCCTGGTGACCCTGCTGGCCATCGTGTACGTCGCGGTGGATCTGCTGCCGGGCAACGCGGCGCGGGCGGCGCTCGGCAGGGACGCGGATCCGGCCGCGCTGGCGGCGAAGGAGCACGAGCTCGGCCTGGATCGCGCGCTGCCGGTGCAGTTCCTGGACTGGATCTGCGGGGTACTCACCGGAGACTTCGGGCAGACCGCCCGCGGGAATTCGATCGGTGCGCTGCTGGCCGACAAGTTCCCGCAGACTCTGCTGCTCGGGGGGATCGCGTTGCTGCTGACCATCGCGGTGTCGCTGGGACTCGGCTGCTGGTGGGCGATGCGTCCGACCGCGCTCGGGGCGCGAATTCTGCAGCCCGTCAGCACTGTTGCCGTGGCGGTACCGGAGTTCGTCGGTGGCACGATGCTGATCCTGGTGTTCTCCCTGGCCACCGGATGGCTTCCGGCCGTGACCATTACCGGCCGATCCGGCTTTCCCGTCGGCCCCGAGATGCTGGTGCTTCCGGTGCTGGCGCTGGCGATTCCGCAGATCGGCTGGAACGCCCGAGTCGTGCGCTCGGCGCTGCTCGATGTCGCCGCGGCTGCGCATGTGGAAAGTGCTGTGCTGGAAGGGCTGCCGACACGCACGATCCTCTTCCGGCACATGCTGCCGTTCGCGGCGCCGACCATCGTCGCCGGATACGCCACCTCTGTCGGGATGCTGTTCGGCGGTGCGCTGGTGGTCGAGACGCTCTTCAACTATCCCGGTGTCGGCGCCGTTCTCGCCGGGTCCGTCGCCGACCGTGACTCCACCATGGTCGCCGCGGTGGTCGCACTGACGGCGATCGTCATCATGGCGCTGCTCGCGATCGCCGACATCGTCCGGGCGTGGGCGTCGAGGAGTGCGCGATGAGCAAGTCCGACGCGGAAGGCCGAGCGGTGGTGTCCAAGTGGGGCGCCTACTCGGTGGCGGCCGGTGTGGGACTGGTTGTTCTGCTCGCGGTGGCCGGGCCGCTCTTCGCGCCCTACCCGGGGGACGCAGCCGTCGGGATGCCGTTCGCGCAGCCGGGTGGGGGAGCGTTGCTCGGGACGGATCGGCTCGGCCGGGATGTGTTCAGCCATCTGCTCACCGGCGGCACGCAGCTGCTGGCCGTCTCCGCGGTGATCGCGGTGGCGGTGACCGTGCTGTCGGCCGTCCTCGGCGCGATCGCCGCCGTGCGCCCGCGTGCGGGCAAGATCATCGAACTCTGCGGCGATCTGGTGATCCTGCTGCCCGCGGTCCTGGGCATCCTGCTGGTGCTCACCGCATGGCCCCAGGGTGGTGTCACCGCGCTGATCGCGGTGTCGCTGCTCTTCGGAGTTCCCTACTGCGCCAGGATCTTCGCGGCGTCCGCCTCGACCATCGCGGCCTCCGGCTACGTCGAAGCCGCCGTCGCCAGTGGAGAATCCCTGTCCCACCTGGTCTTCCGCGAAATCCTGCCCAACCTGCGCGCCGTCTTCACCACCCAGCTCGGCCTGCGCTTCGTCGTCGCGGTGTATCTCGTCAGCACCATCGCCTTCCTCGGCGTCTCCGCGCTCGACCCCGACAACTGGGCGATCATGGTCCGAGACAATGCCTCCGGGCTGCTCCTGAATCCCTGGGCGGTGCTGGCACCGAGCGCTGCCATCGCCATCGTGGCGGTCGGTGTGAATCTGGTGGTGACCAGTGGGCCCAGGACCCGCCAGACCCCGAAAACCGCATCGGATGCGGTCGCCGCGGCCGGGGTTGCGACGGCTGGCGCTGGATGCGGGATCTCGGTGGTGGATTCGGGGGATGCGGTGGCGGTGGACGCGTTGAGCGTTGTCGCTGACAGCGGGGCGGTGTTGCTGGCGCCGTTGTCGTTTCGGCTGAAGTCGGGGACGGTCACCGCGCTCACCGGTGCATCGGGTGCGGGGAAGTCGACGGCGATGCGTGCGCTGCTCGGACACCTGCCCGCCGGGGCTCGCGGGCAGGGCGCCGTGCTTGTCGCGGGACAGGATGTGTTCGCGCTCGACGCGGGCGCGCTGCGCGCATTCCGTCGTGAACAGATCGCCTACGTCGGCCAGGATCCCGGCTCCGAACTCAACCCGCTGCTTCGCGTCCGGGCAGTCCTGGCCGAGGCGGCTCCCGGCACCTCCGACGCCGACCGCCTCGCCGTCCTCGCGCAAGTGGGTCTCGATCCCACCCATCTCCGCCGTCGCTGCGCCCGCCTCTCGGGCGGGCAGCAACGCCGTGTCGCCCTGGCCCGAGCCATTCTCCGCCGCCCCCGGATCCTCGTCCTCGACGAACCACTCGCAGGTCTCCACAGCACTCTCCGCACCGAAATAGCCCAGCTGATCGCGACTCTCGCCACCGAGAACCGCACGGCCGTCCTGCTCTCGGGCCACGACACCGACGCGATCCACGTCATCGCCGACTCCGTGATCGAGCTCGATCCACCCGGTGATCGGCCGGTGAATGTCGCTGCCGTGGTGACTGATCCGGTGCGCGCCGAACACCTGTCCGACGAGCGCTCGGGGGCGACCGGCCGTCGACCCGTCGATCCGGCGGCCGAGGGTGCGGTGAGCGGGACAGCATCTCGAACCAACGGCTCGGCGGGCGCCGACGAGGTGATCGCCTTGCAGGCCGCATCGATCAACGCCGACGCGGGCGGCCACAGGGTGCTCGAGAACGTCGGTTTCAGCCTGTCCCCGGGCGCGGCCCTTGCTGTCGTAGGGCCGTCCGGGGCGGGTAAGACCACGCTCGCGCGGGTGATCGCGGGTTTGCACCCCGACGCCGGCGGATCGCTGGATGTGGGTGGTGTGCGCGTTCCGGTGGGAAGCGGGCGCCGGATCAGGGTCGGCGCCAACGGGATCCAACTCGTCACCCAGAACCCGCGCGCGGCGTTGAACCCGCGCCGCACCGTCGAGCAGACCCTGGCACGCCCGTTGCGCCGCATCGCGCGAGTCACCGGACCCGAAATCCGCACCCGCGTCAGCGCTCTGCTCGCCGCGGTCGACCTCCCCGCCGACCTCGCCGGCCGCCGGCCCCATCAACTCTCCGGTGGTCAACGTCAACGAGTGGCCCTGGCCCGCGCCCTCGCCGCCGACCCGGCCGTCCTGATCTGCGACGAGATCACCACCGCCCTCGACACCGAAACCGCCACGGCCATCATGTCCCTGCTCGACCGCCTCCGCGCCGACCGGGCCACCGCGATCATCCTGATCAGCCACGACATGACCCTGGTCCGCGGCCACTGCACCGACCTCCTCGTCCTCGATCAGGGCCGAGTAGTCGAAACAGGCACCCCGGAAACAGTTCTCACCACCCCGACCCACCGGGCCACCGCGGCGCTACTCGGCTGATACCACCCTCGTCGAACCAGCCAGCGGTTTCGCCCGCAGCTCGTTCGTAGCCGGACAACCGGATTCGCGGGGAGCTGAGAAGTGGCTGTGAGATGTGCGCAAAGCGCGCTGGATCTGGATGATTGAACAGATGTCAGTGCAGAAGGTCGGCGTGGCCGCCGCAGTCGCGATCAGCGCCCTGTTAGCGGGGTGTAGTTCGCTCGCGTCGATCCCCGATGACATGCCGCCGGGGCCGGGGGTCGCGCTGCCGCTGATCGATGTCGACGCACCCGGCCGCGCGGCCGAACAGCTACGCGGCTGGGCCGACGAGCAGTCCGACGCGATCGGCATCCAACCGGTCGCGCTCGAGGCCTACGGCTACGCCGCCGCCGTGCTGGCGAAGTCGAAGCCCGAATGCGGAATCGCCTGGACCACCATCGCCGGCATCGCCAGCGTGGAGAGCGGACACGGCACCCATCGCGGTGCCGGCGTCGACGCCGACGGGACCGTGCGCCCGGCGATCATCGGCGTCGCCCTCGACGGCACCCGAGGCAACGCCGACATCCGCGACACCGACGGCGGCAGCCTCGACGGCGACACCACCTACGACCGCGCCGTCGGCCCGCTGCAGTTCATTCCCGAAACCTGGAAGCGCTGGGGTGTCGACGCCAACGGCGACGGCGTGGCCGATCCGCAGAACATCGATGACGCCGCCCTCACCGCCGCCCGCTACCTCTGCACCCGCGGCGGCGATCTGACCTCGGCCGACGGCTGGCAGCGCGCCTTGTTCGCCTACAACCAGTCGAACAAGTACATGCACGTGGTGCGCGATCGCGCCGCCATATACAGCATCGGCCGCCGCGTGTAGTTGCCCATGGCCCGGAGTGCCGGTTACTCCACACTCCGCCGAGACGATAGGCTCGGCACCGCACGGCCCTTCCCGTGATACCTACCGTGCCTTCCGTCGTAAGGAGCAGTTTTCGTGGCCATTATCGAACAGGTCGGAGCTCGCGAGATTCTGGATTCGCGCGGCAATCCCACCGTCGAGGTCGAGATCGCCCTCGACGACGGCACCCTGACCAGGGCAGACGTACCTTCCGGTGCGTCCACCGGCGAGCACGAGGCCGTCGAGCTGCGTGACGGCGGCGACCGCTACGGCGGCAAGGGTGTGACCAAGGCCGTCGAGGGTGTTCTCGACGAGATCGCGCCCGCCATCATCGGCCTCGACGCCGTGGAGCAGCGCACCGTCGACCAGGTTCTGCTGGACCTGGACGGCACCCCCGACAAGTCCCGCCTCGGCGCGAACGCCCTGCTGGGTGTGTCGCTGGCCGTGGCCCGCGGTGCCGCCGAGTCCTCGGGTCTCGAGCTGTTCCGCTACCTGGGCGGCCCGAACGCCCACGTGCTGCCGGTCCCGATGATGAACATCCTCAACGGTGGCGCGCACGCCGACACCGGCGTGGACGTGCAGGAATTCATGGTCGCCCCGATCGGCGCGCCCACCTTCCGCGAGGCACTGCGCTGGGGCACCGAGGTGTACCACTCGCTCAAGGCCGTGCTGAAGGAGAAGGGCCTGTCCACCGGCCTCGGTGACGAGGGCGGCTTCGCCCCCGACGTCGCGGGCACCGTGGAGGCGCTCGACCTGATCAGCGTCGCCATCGAGCGCGCGGGCTACAAGCTCGGCACCGATGTGGCGCTGGCGCTCGATGTGGCCGCCACCGAGTTCCACACCGAGGGCGAGGGCTACAAGTTCGAGGGCAAGATCCGTACGGCCGCCGAGATGGGCGAGTTCTACGCGGACCTGCTCACCCGGTACCCGCTGGTCTCCATCGAGGACCCGCTGTCGGAAGACGACTGGGACGGCTGGGTCGCACTGACCGACGCTATCGGCGACAAGGTGCAGCTGGTCGGCGACGACCTGTTCGTCACCAACCCCGAGCGCCTCGAAGAGGGCATCGCCAAGGGCGCGGCCAACGCGCTGCTGGTGAAGGTCAACCAGATCGGCACGCTCACCGAGACCCTCGACGCTGTCGAGCTGGCGCACCGCAACGGTTACAAGACCATGATGTCGCACCGTTCGGGCGAGACCGAGGACACCACCATCGCCGAC
This sequence comes from Nocardia sp. NPDC055050, assembly GCF_053608345.1. Lineage (NCBI taxonomy): Bacteria > Bacillati > Actinomycetota > Actinomycetes > Mycobacteriales > Nocardiaceae > Nocardia > Nocardia sp. NPDC055050. Next base: position 15,051 of record NZ_JBSGVG010000029.1, on the reverse strand, counting down.
CTCGCGGTCGCCGTCGGTTCGGGCCAGATCAAGACCGGTGCTCCCGCGCGTTCCGAGCGGGTCGCCAAGTACAACCAGCTGCTGCGCATCGAGGACGCCCTCGGTGATTCGGCACGCTACGCGGGTGACGTGGCGTTCCCGCGTTTCACCGGCGAATTCTGAAAGCAGTACAGGGGCGGTAGCGAATGACCGAGCGACGTGCGCGTGGAACCAGTCCTGGTGGACGAGGCGACAGGCGCACGTCGCGGGCCGCGCGCTCGCGCCCCCGTCTGGACACGCCGAGCCGCCCCACCGCGGCCAAACGTCCCACCCGCCGCCGCCCGGATTCGGCCACCTCGCGCAAGCCCAGCGGCAAGCTCGAGCGCAGCGAACACACCATTCTCGGTCTCTCGACCGGTAAAGCGGTGATCCTGGCGGCGGTGCTGTGCGGCCTCGCGCTGACCTTGGCCGTGCCGACGCGCACCTATTTCAGTCAGCGCGCCGAGGCCGTGGCACTGGCCAAACAGCGGACCGAGCTCGAAGCCGACCTGGCGGGCTTGCGCGATCGTCGTGCGCAACAACAGGATCCGGCCTACATCCGTTCCGAGGCGCGCGACCGCCTGCGCTTGGTGATGCCCGGCGAAACCCCCTACATCGTGCAGATTCCCGGCATCGAAGCACCAGCGCCGCCGCCGATGAGCACCCGCACCGCGGCGCCCGACCCCTGGTACACCGACCTGTGGCGCAGCATCTCCGAACCAGCCCCGGAAGGACCACGGTGACGACACCGAACGCCGACGACCTCGAGATCATCGCGAAGCAGTTGGGCCGCGAGCCTCGCGGAGTGCTCGAAGTCGCCTACCGCACCCCCGACGGCCTGCCCGCCGTGGTGAAGACCGCGCCCCGCCTGCCCGATGGCACCCCGTTCCCCACGCTCTACTACCTGACCGATCCCCGGCTCACCGCCGAGGCGAGCAGGCAGGAGTCGGCCGGGGTGATGCGCGAGATGACCGAACGCCTCGCCACCGACCCCGAACTGGCCGCCGCCTACCGTCGCGCGCACGAGAGCTACCTGGCCGAACGCAACGAGATCGAGTCCCTCGGCACCGATTTCACCGGTGGCGGCATGCCCGACCGGGTGAAGTGCCTGCACGTGCTGATCGCGCACTCCCTCGCCAAGGGGCCCGGTCTGAACCCCTTCGGTGACGAGGCCGTCGCGTTGGCCGCCGCCGCGGGCTTCCGCGGGACCGCGATCCCCGCCGACTGGCCCGCCGCACCTGACGAACAGGCATAATCGCGGGCAGTGCCCGAACGTGGGTCGAGACCTCTGGAGGACACCATGAGTGAGCGCATCGCCGCAGTCGACTGCGGCACCAACTCGATCCGCCTGCTGATCGCCGAGGTCGGGGCCGATGGCGGCCTCACCGACGTGCACCGGGAGATGCGCATCGTGCGGCTCGGTCAGGGTGTGGACGCCACCGGACGCCTCGCGCCCGAAGCCATCGAACGCACCCGCCTCGCCCTGGCCGATTACGTGGATGTGATGGTGGCGCAGGGTGTCTCACGCGTCCGCATGGTCGCCACCTCCGCCACCCGCGATGCCGCCAACCGCGACGATTTCTTCTCGATGACCCGCACCGAACTCGGCCGCGTCGTGCCCGACGCGGTCGCCGAGGTGATCACCGGCGACGAGGAAGCGCGACTGTCCTTCGCCGGTGCCGTCGGTGAATTGTCCGCTGATGCGGGACCTTTCGTCGTGGTCGACCTCGGCGGCGGCTCGACCGAACTGGTCGTCGGCGACGAGAACGGTGTCCAGGCAGCCTATTCCGCGGATATCGGCTGTGTCCGCATCACCGAACGCTGCCTGGCGGGCAACCCGCCGACCGCCGACCAGGTCGCTGCCGCACGAGAATTCGCCCAGCAGAAGCTCGATGAGGCCTTCGCGAAGGTCCCCGTCGACAAGGTGCACACCTGGGTCGGGGTGGCGGGCACGATGACCACGATCACCGCCGTGGCCCTCGATCTGCCCGAATACGACTCCGCGCGGGTGCATCTCACCCGCCTGAGCCTCGCCGAGGTGCACCAGGTGTGCGACCGCCTGATCGGCATGAACCACGACGAACGCGCCGCCCTCGGCCCGATGCATCCCGGCCGCGTCGATGTGATCGGCGGCGGCGCGGTGATCACCGAAGTACTGGCCGACGAATTGGCAGGCCGCGCGGGAGTTTCCGAACTCGTCGTCAGCGAGCACGACATCCTCGACGGTATCGCCATGTCGATCCTCGACGCACCCGCCTGACTTCCGGCTCCCCGACGAGCGCAATCGCACCGGGTTCGGGTCGGCGGGTGTGCGCGACCCGGGTCAGGTGTCCGAGGCTGCGAGCGTCTCGGCTTCGGCCCGGAGTTCGGCCGCCTCGGCGGTCCGCTCCAATGCCGTCAATCCGGCGGTCTGGGTGGTCAGCGCGGTAACGAGCGACGCCTTCAATCCCTGCCCGAGCAACTGAACCGCGACCGCCTGTTGCTTCGTCGCGGTTTTCGCCCGCGGCCGGGTGGCTTTCGCGACCAGCGCCGGAAACCGCTTGTCGAAGCGGCGGACGAGCTGACGACGCAGGTCGATCTCTTCGGCCCGTAGCTCGACGGCTTCGCGCTTACGGTGGAGTTCGTCGAGGTAGAACGCCTCCTCGTAGAGCGACTGCGCCAAGTCGAGCATCTTCGCGTGTCGCAGCGGCCCGCTGACCAGCTCGCGGCGTGCCGCCGACGATTCCGCCGCGTGCAGCAGGGCCAAATCGCTGTGGGCGCTGATCCAATAGCGGCGCGCCATCCTGGCGTGGTATTCACCGAGCTTGTCGTTGATCCCGTGCGCCCCGATCACGAACGGCGGCGGCCGGAGCCCGAGCGTGGGCCCCGAGGCATACATCGACGACCGATCGATACGCGGCGTCTGCTCCGGATGCGCCGACGCGAGCTCCTGTTCGACGTGCCGCAGCGCGGTACCGTGGGCGAGCAGCCAGCCGTCGGCCACCTCGGAGGCGACCGCCAGATAGGTCACCGCGCCGAGGAACAGCGCCCCGGCCGCGGCGACCGGCCAGGTCCACCCCGAGGGCGACAGCTTCCACACCGATATCGCCACCGCGTCCGCTACGGCGACCGATACGAAGAACCCTCCGGCGAAGCGGGTTCCGCGAGCGGACAGGGTGGCCAGTGCCATCCACACGATGCCCCGGCCGACACCCGTGAACCCGATGCCGGGTATCACCAGGACTATCAGCCAGGCTTCCTCGCCGGTCCACAACCACAGTGGCCCCGCGATCGACCAGGCGAGTAGTGCCCAGATGAACGCGGCTCCCCAGCTACCGAAATCCTCCCCATCCATGCCGCGATGTTCGCAGGTGCCGCCGACAGAAAGCTTGCCGGATTCTTGGAATCCGCCGGTTCAGCTGCCGGTGCGCTCGCGATGCCGGCACCCGGGCCAGCAGCACGGCCGCCGCTGACCTTCCTCCAGCTCCTCCTGGGTGCGCCGAATCCGCCGTGCGCGGGTCGCGTCCTGCTTGGCGTCCTCGACCCAGCAGATGAACTCGTTGCGGGCCAGCGGCGTGATGTCCTGCCAGGCGCCCAGCGCTACCGAGTTGGCGAGCAGCGCAGCACGCAGATCAGCCGGCAACTCGTGCACAACGCCCCCGGGTACCTGTCGACTGCTCATCGGTCCACGGTAGCGCGCGAGCGTTCGACCTGCGGTTATCGCGAGCTTCATCAGCGATGCTAGACAAAACAGAGCATATGTCTCATAATGAAGTCATGAGTACAACGATGTCTCATTCGGTGCGGTTCGAACTTCGCTCCGGAGACACTTGGCGCGATCCCTGGTCCATGTATTCCGCACTGCGTGATCACGACCCTGTTCACCGAGTGATCCCCGCGGGGCAGGAGGACAACGACTTCTACGTGCTGTCCCGGCATGCCGACGTGTGGACGGCGGCGCGCGACCCCGCGACCTTCTCCTCCGCGTCGGGGCTGACCGTCGACTACGTCGACCTGGTCGCCGCCGGGTTCGGCGCCGTCAAGCCGTTCGTCTTCATGGACCCGCCGGAGCACACCGATTTCCGGCGTCGGGTGTCGCCGGGATTCACTCCGCGCCAGGTGAATTCGGTCGAGCCCGCAGTGCGCAGATTCATCGTCGAACGCATCGAGAGACTGCGCGCGGCGGGCGAGGGCGACATCGTCAAGGACCTGTTCAAGCCGCTGCCCACCATGGTCGTCGCCCACTATCTCGGTGTGCCGGAACAGGATCACGAGAAGTTCGACGCGTGGACCGAGAACATCGTCGGCGGCGCGGTCGCGGGGGCCGGGCTTGCCGCGGGCGACCAGAACGCCTTCACCGCGGTGGGCGAAATGGTCGGCTATTTCAGTGAATTGATCGCCCGCCGCCGCGTCGAACCGGGCGACGACACCATCTCGCACCTGCTGGCCTCCGGTCTCGGCGCCGACGGCGACAACGAGGGCCTGGTCGCGATCCTCGGCTTCGCGTTCACGATGATCACCGGCGGCAACGACACCACCACCGGCAATCTCGGCGGTGCGGTCCAGCTGCTCACCGCCGCCCCCGACCAGCGACAGCTGCTCATCGACGATCCCTCGCTCATCCCGGACTCCATCGAGGAGTTCCTGCGGATGACCTCACCGGTGCAGGGTCTGGCACGCACCACCACCCGCGATGTCGAACTGCACGACACCATCATCCCGGAGGGCCGCCGCGTGCTGCTCCTCTACGGTTCGGGCAACCGCGACGAACGCGAATTCGGGCCCACCGCAGGCGAACTCGATATCCGCCGCGACCCCAAGCGCATCCTCAGCTTCAGTCACGGCCACCACCACTGCCTCGGCGCGGCGGCCGCCCGCATGCAGGCGCGCGTCGCGCTCGAGGAACTGCTCACCCGCTGCCCCGGCTTCACCGTCGACCTCGACGCGGTGCAGTGGTCGCAGGGCAACTACGTGCGCTGGCCGGTCTCGGTGCCGTTCCGTGCGGAGGGCACGGCATGAGCGGTCGGCGCCCGGAGGCGGTAGTCCGAGTAACCACGCAGGGCGCCCGAGCATGCCGCGGGGAAACAGCATGAGCGGTGACTGGCTGGGCGCCGATCGGGCGGACCTGGCCGCCGAACGCATCATCGACGCGGCCGCCGAACTGTTCGCCGAACACGGGGTGGCCGCGGTCGGCATGGCCGAAATCGCCAAGGCCGCCGGGTGCTCGCGCGCCACGCTGTATCGCTACTTCGACAACCGGCACGCGGTGCGTCTGGCGTTCGTGCACCGCGAGACCCGCCGCATCGTCGCCCAGCTCGGCGAGCAGTTCCGCGACATCGCCGACCCGGGCGAACGGATCATCGCCGCGATGCTCGGCGCGGTCGAAGAAGTCCGCGCCAACCCCCTGCTCATCGCATGGTTCCGGCCCGCCGACTCCGGCACGGCGGGCCGCATCAGCCAGGACTCCGACGTCATCGAATCGCTGGCCGCCACCATCTTCGCCCCCACGGACCTGACCGACCCGGAACGGAGCCGCCTGGCCCGCTGGCTCACCCGCATCATCGTCTCGCTGCTGTCGGCTCCCGGCCGCGATGCCGCCGACGAACGCGCCATGCTCGAAGAATTCGTCGCCCCGGTCATCAGCCGTACGTTCGTCGCACCGAATTAGAACGTGTTCTATATTCGAGGGAAAGTTCCGGCGATCCCTCGGGAGTCCAGATATGTACCAGTGGTCAGACGAAGACCTGATGTTCCGCGACGCTGTGCGCGGCTTCATCGCCAAGGAGGTCACCCCGCACGTCGACCAGCTGGAGAGCGGTGCGCTGCCGCCGTTCGACATCATCCGCAAGCTGTACGCCACCTTCGGGCTCGACGAGATGGCGCGCGAGGGCCTCGAGAAGGCGCTCGCCCGCGAAGAGGCGGGTACCACCGGCTCGGGTAAGCCGGGCGGCGGTTTCAGCGGCGCGGGCAGCATGGGTGTGGTTCTCAACAGTGAGCTCGCCGGCGTGAGCCTGGGTCTGGTGGCCTCCATGGGCGTGAGCCTCGGTCTCGCCGTGGGCACCATCCGCAGCCGCGGCACCCTCGCGCAGAAGAAGCGCTGGCTGCCCGAACTGGTCACCATGGCGAAGGTCGGCGCCTGGGCCATCACCGAACCCGATTCGGGCTCGGACGCGTTCGGCGGCATGAAGTCCTACGTCCGCCGCGACGGCGAGGACTACATCCTCAACGGCCGCAAGACGTTCATCACCAACGGCCCCCACGCCGACGTCACCATCGTCTACGCCAAGCTCGACGAAGAGGACGGCACCGATCGCCGCGACCGCAAGGTGCTGACGTTCGTGCTGGACAAGGGCATGCCCGGTTTCGTGCAGAGTCCCGCGTTCAAGAAGATGGGCATGAACTCCTCGCCCACGGGCGAGCTGTTCTTCGAGAACGTCCGCATCACCCCCGACCGGTTGCTCGGCGAAACCGAGAACCCGGCCAAGGGCGACGGAAAAGACAGCGCCAAGGAATCTTTCGCGGCCGAACGCATCGGCATCGCCTCCCTCGCACTGGGCATCATCAACGAATGTCACCGCCTGTGTGTGGATTACGCCAAGTCCCGCACGCTGTGGGGCAAGGAGATCGCGCAGTTCCAGCTCATCCAGCTGAAGCTGGCCGAGATGGAGATCGCGCGAATCAATGTGCAGAACATGGTGTTCAACGCCATCGAGCGCACCGCCGCGGGTGACAAGGTGACCCTCGCCGAGGCCTCGGCGATGAAGCTCTACTCCTCCCGCGCCGCCACCGAGGTCGCGATGGAGGCCGTGCAGCTGTTCGGTGGAAACGGGTACATGGCCGAGTACAAGGTCGAACAGCTGGCCCGTGATGCCAAGTCGCTGATGATCTACGCGGGCAGCAACGAAATCCAGGTCACCCACATCGCCAAGGGCCTGATCGCCGGGTAGTGCGCGGCGGCCCGCGTTCGCGGCACGCTCCGGCGTCGGAGCGTGCCGCCCGTTTAGCGGCGGTCTGTCCTGCAGTGGGGTTTATTTGCGGCTGTTCGCGCAGGTAGTCCGCTCGTATACTGACGAAGGTGCGAACCCACCGGAATGCTCTCGCCGGCGCCGTGGTGGTCGCCGCCGCGGTCGTCACCCTGGCGCCGTCGTCTTCGGCCACCCCGTCCTCCGGCGTGACCGTCGAACCGCTGGCCCAGGTCGATGTCAGCGCGTTCAGCCCCTTCGCCTCGTTGCCGAGCGCATTCACCTTCCGGCGGATCACCATCGCCCCCGGGGGCACGCTCGGGTGGCATTACCACGACGGCACTGTTCTCGCCGTGATCACCGCGGGCCAGGTGACCCGATACGAGGCGGATTGCGTACCGACGACGTACTCCGCCGGCGAGGGCCTGTCCGAGACCGTCGGCCCGGACCACGTCCATGTGGGCCGCAACCTCGGCGACCGGCCCGTCGAGCTGTACGTCGCCTATCTCAACCGCGCGAACGAACCGCTCTTCGTGGACGCCCCTGCCCCGGACTGCCCGTAGCCGCTACTCGGGGCTCAGGTGGTCAGGCACGCTCCGGCGCCGCCCGCGGCGAACGTCTCGGTGCCGCAATAGGCGGTTTCCGGGTAATACGGGCCCATCGTGGCGGCCGGGTCGGCGCCGGAGTCCTGGGACGCCTGGATCGAATTCGGATAGAACGCCGGGCTCGGGGTCATGTTCCGCAGGAACAGGACCTTGTCCACGTCGGTGCTGCCCCAGGGAATCACCGTCACGCTCGGGTCGAGGTTCGCGGGCACGTCCGCGGGTGCGGCGACCACATAGGTGTAGTAGCCGGACGCGTCGATCGCGGTCTGGAAGTCGGCCGCGCAGGCGACAACGGGGTAGGGCGAGCGCAGGTCGTTCTGGCACATCGACCAATACCGCACCTGCTGGTTCGGATCGGTAGGCGATTGTCCCGCACGGGTATTCGGGAATGTAGGGGCCTTACCGCGCACCACCAGCAGGCGTCCCGGCTGATAGCTGATCCGCGTTCCGATGTACTTGTTGTCGCCGTTCGGGAAGAGCCCGGAGGTGCTCGCCGGGTTCCCGAACGTCGCCTCCGGTGTGTTGCCGGGGAACGCGCCCGAGGCGGCCTGGGCGATCGCGCGATCGAAGGCGGCCTTGGCGGCGTCAGCGACCGGGCCGGTGTAGGTGGCCGGGTCGAAGGGCTGCGCGCACGGCTGGGCCGGAGCGTCGGAGCCCGCGATCGAGAGCTTCACATCGGGCAGCGCGACGCCGCCGCTGAGCGAAGCCGGATCGGTCGGAACATAGACACGGACGATGACGAAGCCGATCGGTGTGCTCTGCCCACTCGCGACAGCCTGGATCTCGTTGCGGCTGTGATCGGCCGGCCCGTTGACCAACGTGGCATGCCAGCGCTGCTGCGCGGCGGGCAGCGACGCGGCGGCGGCATCGACGAACGGGTTGGCGCTGCCCGGGTCGGCGACGATCTGGTCGTCGCGCAAGGTGTCCACGGTGTCGAGGTCGGTCCCGTAGGTGTTCAACGAGAAATACCGGGCGGCCGGATACGTACCGGACAACTCGATCGAGTCACCCGGTCCCAGCGTGTAGGGCATCAGCCAATACGTCGAATTCGCATCGGGGAACGCCACATTCAGCACGGTGCTGTTGGACATGAACCGCCACGCGCACAGCGGCGAGTCCGGCGGGTCCGCGGAGGCGGGCGCGGCGAACCCCACCGCGGCCAGCACCGTTGCCACCACACAACCGACGCGAACGATCAAAGCCCCAACCGAATGCATGACGATCCCCTCGCTGCGCTCGAACTGGCGAACTGTCGAAGAATCTCGCGCGTCCACGTCACCGTGGTCGGCTCGCGATCACCGTAGTGCACTGCATGGCAGCGAACGCCCACGGGCTACTCGTATCCCCAACTCACGTCCTATCCAGGCGCGGCCGTCGGCGTCTGGTATTCGCCGTTTACGGGGCCTGCCGTGGTTCCGGCATCGCGCACGCCAGCCCGTCGGCCATCCCGGTCGGCTGCACACCGAGACCTTGGTTGAGCCGAGCCCGCTGGTTCTCCCACGCGATGCTCGCCGCCAACTCGGCCAGCTGTGCCTTCGACAGGTGAGTGAGCAGAGTTGCGCGCAATTCCTCGATATCGACCGCCGGTGTCACCGTCATCGCCTCCGCGAACGCGATCACCAGCTTCTCCAGCTCGGTGTAGGCATCACTGGTCCGATACCGAGGCAGATCGACGAGCTGCTGCTCGGTCAGCCCCGCCGTATGCGCCAGCGCGGACCCGATATCGAGACAGAACTGACAGGCCACCAGCCCCGCCGTCTTGAGCTCGGCCAACTCCTTGAGCCGAGGATCGAGCTTGTTGCTGAACAACAACGCCGTCTCATAGGTCAGCGTCGCCGCCGCGATCTGCGGCCGCCGCCCGAGCCACCCCACCAGATCCCCCCGATGACGCCGAGCCTGCCCCAGCACCTTGACGTATCCCCGAACCCGCGTGACCACCCGCATCGATAACACCCCTTCGTGCCGACGATTTCCCTGCAAATGAACCTACGCCGGGACCCCACCGAACCCCAGGGTGATCCTCCTCGCTTCCAGGGGGAGAGGGGCGAAACGCCCACCGAAAGACGCCGCGACCCAGCGCCATGGGTCATGCTGAGTGCCCCCACAGGGACTCGAACCCTGACTGTGCGGATTTTAAGTCCGCTGCCTCTGCCAATTGGGCTATAGGGGCGTCCCGGATAGCGTAGCGAATCGTACGGGTGTACCGGAATCCTGTTGGTCGACAAGGTCGGCCCGGCGTGTCGGAACAGACCACGCCGGGACCGATCATGTCATCGAAGGGGCTGGTCAGTCGTCACTCGCGGCCTTTTTGCCGAGGACCGAGTGGCGGCGGCCGTAGGCGAAGTAGACGGCGAAGCCGATGGCCATCCAGATCACGAAGCGCAGCCAGGTTTCCACCGAGAGGTTCACCATCAGCCACAGGCAGGCCGCGACCGCCAGGATGGGGATGAGGGGGACCAGGGGGACCCGGAAGCCGCGGGGCAGGTCGGGGCGGGTGCGGCGCAGGATGATGACGCCGACCGAGACCAGGACGAAGGCGAACAGCGTGCCGATGTTCACCATTTCTTCCAGCGTGCCGAAGTCGACGAAACCGGCCAGCACGCAGCAGATCACGCCGACGATGGCGGTGAGCCGCACCGGCGTGCCGCGCTTGCCGGTGTGGGCCAGCCCGCGGGGCAGCAGACCGTCGCGCGACATCGCGAACAGCACGCGGGTCTGTCCGAGGAACAGCACCATCACCACGGTGGTGAGGCCGGCCAGGGCGCCGATGGAGATGACGTTCTTGGCCCAGTCCACGCCGTGGATCTGGAATGCCGTTGCCAGCGTGGCGTTCTCACCGGACAGCTCGGTGTAGGGCACCATGCCGGTGAGCACCAGCGTTACCGCCACGTAGAGCACGGTGACGATCAGCAGCGAACCGAGAATGCCGCGCGGCACCGCCTTCTGCGGGTTCTTGGTCTCCTCGGCGGCGGTCGCCACCACGTCGAAGCCGATGAACGCGAAGAACACGATGCTGGCCGCGGCGAGCAGGCCGTACCAGCCGAAGTTGGTGTCACCCGCGCCGGTGATGAACTGGAACAGCGTCTGGTGCAGTCCGCTGGCGCTTTCCTCGGCGGGCTGCGACGGCGGGATGTACGGGCTCAGGTTGGACGCCTTGAAATAGGTGATACCGAGCACGAGCACCAGCGCGATGACGGCGAGCTTGATCGCCACCGCGACGGCCGACACCCGTGAGGACACCTTGGTGCCGACGGCGAGCAGCACGCCGAGTACGGCGAGCAGTAACACCGCGCCCCAGTCGAAGGTGATCGACCCCAGTTGCACAGTGGCGGAATCGAATCCGAATACCGTGCCGAGATATTGCGACCAGCCTTTCGCGACCACCGACGCGGCGAGCGCGAATTCCAAGATCAGGTCCCAGCCGATGATCCACGCCACCAATTCACCGAAAGTGGCATAGGAATAGGTGTAGGCGCTACCGGCCACCGGCACGGTCGACGCGAATTCCGCATAACAGACCGCGGTGAGCCCACACGCGATCGCCGCGAAAACGAATGCCAGTGACACCGACGGCCCGGCCACATTGCCCGCGGTGCGTGCGGTCAGGGTGAAGATGCCCGCGCCGACGACGACGGCGACACCGAAGACCGTGAGATCCCAGGCCGTCAGATCTTTGCGGAGTTTGGAATCGGGATCGTCGGTGTCGAGAATCGACTGCTCGACGGATTTGGTGCGGAACAACCCGCTCCCTCGGCCGGGCGATCGGCCCACGCCTGGAGCGTCTTGCGGTGTCGGCACGGTATTTCTCCTTCTTCTCACGAACGTAATCGGGGATTACCCGTAACCAGGTCAGTGCACGCCCTGCATGCGGCGCTTGATCCAGGGCGCGCACGCGATGACGACGAGACCGGCCACGATGGCCGCGGCACCGCTGAACCCGAAGTAGGCGGTTTCGCTCTCGGGGCTGTAGAAGCGGGCCAGCGTGCCCGCCATCGATGTGCCGATACCGACGGAGAAGAAGTACAGGGCCATCATCTGCGAGCGGAACGCGGCGGGCGCGAGATGCGTGGTGACCGCGAGGCCGATCGGTGAGAGCAGCAATTCCGAGACCGCGAAGCCGCCGAGGATCACGAAGACGGCGAGCACCGGCACGGTCTTGCCGTCGAAACCGCTGAGCAGCGCGAACAACCAGAACGCGATGCCCATCCCGATGACGCCGAGCGCGAACTTGATCGGCGTGCTCGGCGCGCGATTGCCGAGCTTGGTCCACATCAGCGCGAACAGCGGCGAGAGCGCGATGATCCACACCGGCTCGACCGAACCGATCCAGCTGGCCGGCGCCTCCCAGCCGAAGATCCGCCAGTCGACGCGCTCGTCGGAATACACCGCGAGCATGGTGAACATCTGCTGGAACAGCGACCAGAACACCGCGTTGGCGAGGAACAGCGGGATGAACGCGACCACCCGTGTTCGTTCGACCTGGGTCACCTTGGCGCTGCGCAGCATCACCGCGAAGTAGACGACCGAAGCGGCCACGATGACGCCGGTGGTGACGTCGGAGAGATTCTCGAGGGTGATCAGCTTCGTCAGTACGGCGACCAGCACCGCGACCGCGGCGACGGCGACGCCGATCAGCACCGGGGTCAGTTCGCGGCGGGTGATGGGATTGGGCACCTCGCGCCCGTGGGTGCCGAGATTGCGGCGGAAGATCACGTACTGGGCCAGGCCGAGCGCCATGCCGATGGCCGCCGCGCCGAAGGCGACGTGGAAACCCCACTCGCGCTGCAACAGGCCGGTCAGCAGCGGGCCGCAGAACGCGCCGATGTTGATGCCCAGATAGAACAGCGTGAACCCGCCGTCGACTCGCGCGTCCGTCGGCGCGTAGAGAGTGCCGAGCAACGACGACGCGTTCGCCTTCAACCCGCCACTGCCCAGCGCGACCAGCACCAGACCCACGCCGACACCGGTGAGCCCGGGCAACACCGCCAGCGCGAGATGCCCGGCCACGACCACGACACCGCCGTAGAAGACCGTTCGCTCCATCCCCAGCACCCGGTCGGCAATCCAGCCGCCGAGCACGGTGGACAGGTATACCAAGCCGCCGTACGCGCCGACGATGCCGAGCGCGGTGCTCTGTGCGATCCCGAGGCCGCCCTCGGTGGTGGAGTAGTAGAGGTAGTAGCCCAGGATGGTGAGCATGCCGTAGAAGGAGAAACGCTCCCACAGCTCGACGCCGAACAGGTTGGTCAAACCGATGGGGTGACCGAACAGGGTGCGTTCGGCCGCCGTGTCGGCGGGGCTCGGCGGGTCGCCGAGCCGTGTTTCTTCCGTGGACATAAGGGAACGATCCCACGCCGAAACGGCGGACAGCAATTTTCCCGCATCGTCGCGGGTTCGGCGTGCCGTGCCCGCCGGGCCGGTGCGAACACGTCCGGCGGCGGACCCCGGCACCAATTAGGCTGTGGTGACCGGACTCCCGCGACGGACGAGGAAATCAGACGTGCTGACAGCCCAGGTGACCGTGCCCGTGCGGCCGGAGCGGGCGTTCGCGACCCTGGCCGACGGCTGGCTCTACGCGAGCTGGGTGGTCGGCGCCTCGCACATCGGCGAGGTCGACCCCGGCTGGCCCGCCATCGGCAGCCGCATCCACTACCGATTCGGGCTGTGGCCGGTGCTGATCAGCGATACGACAGTGGTGCGGGCGATCGACCCGCCGCACCGGCTGGAGTTGGAGGCGCGGCTGTGGTCGGTCGGCTCGGCATGGATCACGCTCACGCTCGACGAACAATCCCCGGGGTACACCACGATCCGGATGGTCGAACGCGCCGCCCGCGGACCCGCGCAGTTGATCCCCGGCATGGCGCAAGATCTGCTCTTCTCGGCACGTAACCAGGAATCGCTGGATCGGTTGGCCGCTTTGATTCGTGCTCGTTCGCAGAATGAATGACTCGCAGGAATTCCGACCGGTTCGTATTTCTCGATAGCGAGTATTTCGCGCTGCAATAGTTTTGTGGAATTCGCTGTCCTGATGTTCTGTCTGCGCATGTGGATTAGTCTCTAGCCCACTATCGAAATGCATAGGGTAGATCAGGGGAACGCGTGTGCTTCATATCGAGCACTTCAACAATGGCTGGATGAATCCGGTACTGGCCTTCGGCCTGTCGTTCATCGGTTCGGTATTGGGGCTACGGTGCGCGGTGCACGCCAAAGCGTCGTCCGCACCGCTCGGGTGGCTCATCGCCGCGTCGGTCGCGCTGGGCGGAGCCGCCATCTGGGTCATGCACTTCACCGCCATGCTCGGATTCGGCATCGACGGTGCGGCCATCCGTTACGACGTGCCGTTGACGCTGCTCAGCGCGGTGATCGCGATCGTGGTGGTGCTGATCGGGCTCACCATCGTCACCGGGGGCGGCAACGAGTGGGTGGCGCTGCCGATGGGTGGCGCCATCACCGGGCTCGGGGTGGCTGCCATGCACTATCTGGGGATGTGGGCGATGCGCACCCAGGCTGTCATCGAATACGAGCCGGCGCTGATGGCGTTGTCGCTCGTGATCGCGGTGGTAGCGGCCACGGCGGCGCTGTGGTTCATGCTGCACGTGCGTGGCCTGCTGATGACGGCGGGCGCCGCGCTGGTCATGGGAATCGCGGTGTGCGGCATGCACTACACGGCGATGGCGGCGATGCGCGTGCACCACGGTGAATCGATGACCGTGGTGGACGGTGTCACGCCGGTGCAATTGCTGCTGCCGTTGATCGCGACGGTGTCGCTGGTGGTCACCGGATTGGTGATCGTGGTCGGGCTGGCCGAAGTGGAAGCCGGCGACAGCCGGTCGGAATTCACGCCGGTGCGACCGAGCGCGGGTGGCATGTACAGCACCGATCCGGCCACGCTCTCCGACAGCGGAAAACACTGGCCGCGTCAGCCGGAGTGACCGCCGTGGCCGAGTATTCGGCCACGGCGGCATCCATCAGCTCGGCTGAGGTAGGTCGCAATCATCGACCTTCGGATTGGCGCCCACATAGTTCAGGGGGCCCGCGATGATCGTCACCGCGATGGTGCCGAGGGTCGCGCAGTTCTGATCGCGTTCGGTGTAGTAGCCGCGTTGGCCCGCGGCCAGGATTCCGATCAGCAACCACACCAGCACAACGATCGAAATGATGCGTGATCTACTGCCTGCCATGACTGGTCCTCTGGTTCGACGGATTCTGCGCATGGTCAGTAGTAGTGCCGACGGCCGCCGATAACACGCCCGGTGCTACCGACCAATGCCAGGACGAGACCGACCACGAGCAGGATGACTCCCACCGTGCTGAGGAGGGGGATGCCGAAAACGAGTCCAGCAATGAGAAGAATTGCGCCGAGAATAATCATCAGATCTCACCTTGTTCGGTGTCGGGACTGTGGAATGCCGGCAGGCACCCACAATGGCCGCATGCCCGGTTTTCCCGATTCGAAACAGGCTGTGCCCCAAGCGACCGGGGCACCG
>NZ_JBSGVG010000028.1:0-93881 GCF_053608345.1 Nocardia sp. NPDC055050 | reverse complement strand
TGCGCCGCTCGTCGTCGGTGGTCGCCGGGTGTGAGAGGCGCAGCATGTCGCGGTTCGACCAGCCCTCCCGCTGCCGGTACTTGACCACCTGGAATGCCAGGTCGTCGATCGGCTTGTCCAGGTACCAGTTCGCGACGGCACGCCGCAGACCACGACCCCAGCCACGGAACTGCTCGGCGTAGCCGGCGAACAGGAACAGGTGCGTACCGGTGCGCGCGACCAGCGGCAGCGCGGCGAAGGCGGCCCGGCGGCCCTCGACGTCACCGAGCGAGGCGGCGGCGGCCAGCGCGAACAGGGCCGGGTTCTGGCGCGGCGCGCGCCCGGAGGCGGAGATCTCGACGATCTCGCGAACCAGATCGGCGGTGTGCTCAGCGGCGTATTCGACGACGAATTCAGCGTTGTCCGCTGTCAAAGCCTTCGCATCGACATAGAAAGTTCCGGATTCCGTGCCGAGCGTGAGGAAGCGACGCACCCGCGCCTGCGGGGTGATCTCGAAAACGTAGCCGCCCGCGTTGTTCACGACCTGCCGGCGATCGGCGGGCACGGTCTGCGGCGTGGCGCGACGAGAAAAGCGCGACAAGATATTCATTGTTCCCCCTCCGATACGTGTACCGGCGTCGATGTTTCGGACCCGGGACCCGACCGGGGCATGTGGTGACGTGGTGAGCGGACGGACGTGTAGTTTCGGCCGAAGAACGGAAATCACTTTCCGCCACGGGGTTCGAACCCGCTGGACCCAGAGGTCGTGCCAGATAACCGACCGAATCCGGTCCGTCCTGCTCGTTCACGTTGGACAGTTGCTCAGCGGACGTGTGTGTCCCGACCGGTACAGGTGCTCTACCAGCTGAGCTACCACCACCTTGCGATGGCGGGCAGGATTCGAACCTGCGACATCCCCAATCCGAGTGGTAACCGATCAGATCCGGTCCGCCTCGCAACTGCTGACATGAATTTACTGCGCACCAACGATCTTGCCCAGCGAATTAATCTCCGGGCATCGACGACCGCGGCGAAGTCGACGCGGCGGCGACCACGATTCCGTCGACAATTGTTCTGCCGCGGACGAGTTCGCCACTGCCCGCGAGCAATGCCGCGGCTTCCGCGACGCTGGGGGTGCCGACCGCCGCCGAGGCGTGGCCCGAACGGTGCCCTACGTCGACTTCGGCCAGTTGTTCGGCGGTGAATGCCACCACCGCCACACCGAGGGTCGCCGCGGCGGTCAGGACACCGGGTTCGGTCGCACGCCGATCGAGGGTCGCCAAACAGCTGATGGTGGTATCGCCGACTACCGCCCGCACCGCGCGGACGATCCGCCCCGCATCGGTGCCCGGCCGTATGCCGATGCCGACGGCCGGCGCCGCGCCCGAAGGCGTAGCACCGGTTCCCGGTTGTCGCTCACCGTCGGAAGTCGTCATCGTCGCCGTGTACCGCCGCACGCCATCAGTGGTCGAATCGTCGTGCGGCGGTGACGAATCGGGCGATCGCGTCGGGATTTCCCGCCGGATGGGTGTGCAGGTAGGAGGCGTGGACCTGGCGGAGCACAGCGCCTTCGGCGACGGAACCCGGTGCGCGCCAACCCCAGGCGGGGTTCTCCGCGCCGGTGCGGACCAGGCGGGTGCGGTGGAATTCGTGGCCTCGCACCCGCGACCCCGCGCGCCACAGCGCCGAGTCGTGCAGCGCGACGGCGTCGCGGTAGCCGAGGGTCAGGCGCGGACCGAATTCGGCGTCGGCGTCGATCACGCCTGCCATCCGATGGCCGTCGAGCGAGCGGGTGAGGTAGAGCAGGCCCGCGCACTCGGCGTGGATCGGCAAGCCCCTCGACGCACCGTCGGCCACTGCGGCGCGGAGACGCTCGTTGGCTGACAGCTGCCCCGCGTGCTCCTCCGGAAAACCACCGGGCAGGACCAATCCGGCTGTGCCGACAGGGAGTTCGTCGGTCAGCGGATCGAAAACCACTACCCGGGCACCGGCCGCGACCAGTAGTTCCCGATGCTCGGCATAGCCGAATGTGAAGGCCGGACCGCCCGCCATCGCGATCAACGGACTTCTGCCCGAGACGACGCCGGACCCCGCGGCTGAGGACGCGGATTCCGAGACGGGATCGACCGAAGTCGGCTGCGGGCGGACCATCGCCGCGTCCGTCACGCGCGGGTCGTGCGCGCGGTCGCCGTCGGAACTTGTTCCGGTCGTGGCATGTTCAGCGATGGAGGCCAGTTCGACGTGTGGATCCCACACGCCACCCAGCACCGAGCCGCCGGCCAGGGCGACGATGGCACGCAGGTCCACGTGTGCCGCGACGAGTTCTGTCATGGCGTCGACTGCGGCGGTGGCGGCGGAGCCGTGTTCGACGGCGGGGATGAGGCCGAGATGGCGGGAGGGGACTTCCAGTTCGGCCATGCGGGGCAGCGCGCCGAGAACGGGCAGGCCGACACGATCGCAGGCCGCGCGCAGGACTTGTTCGTGGCGTTCGCTGCCGACGCGATTGAGGATCACACCGCCGAGGCGGACCGAGGAGTCGTAGGTGGCGAAGCCGTGCAGGAGCGCCGCGAGACTCTGGGAATGACCGCGGGCGTCGACCACCAGCACCACCGGTGCCCCGAGCAGCCCCGCCACCTGCGCGGTGGAACCCTCGGCGATCGCGTCGCTGCGGTTCTCGTCGATCCGGCCGTCGAACAGGCCCATCACGCCTTCGACGACGGCGATATCGCAGCCCTGCGCGCCGTGGCGATACAGCGGCACCACCCGATCCTCGCCCACCAGAACGGGATCCAGATTGCGCCCCGGCCGCCCGGCCGCGAGCCCGTGGTAGCCGGGGTCGATGTAGTCGGGTCCCACCTTGAACGGTGCCACCCGATGCCCGGCCCGTCGCAGCGCACCGATCAGCCCGGTGGCCAAGGTGGTCTTCCCGCTCCCCGATGCCGGGGCCGCGATCACTACTGCGGGAGCACTCACCATTCGATACCGCGTTGGCCCTTGCGACCCGCGTCCATCGGGTGCTTGACCTTCGTCATCTCGGTGACCAGGTCGGCGGCCTCGATCAGGGCCGGGGGCGCGTCGCGACCGGTAATGACCACGTGCTGGTTGCCCGGGCGGTGGGTGAGGGTGTCGACGACCTCGTCGATGTCGACCCAGCCCCATTTGAGCGGGTAGGTGAACTCGTCGAGGACATAGAAGCGGTGCTGTTCGGCGGCGAGACGGCGGGCGATCTCCTGCCAGCCGGACAGGGCGGCGGCCGCGTGGTCTTCCTCGGTGCCGTGCTTGCGGGTCCAGGACCAGCCTTCGCCCATCTTGTGCCACTCGACCGCGCCACCCGCGCCGGTCTCCTCGTGCAGGGTGCCGAGGGTCCGGAAGGCGGCTTCCTCGCCGACCTTCCATTTCGCGCTCTTCACGAACTGGAAGACCGCCACGTCGAAGCCCTGGTTCCAGGCCCGCAACGCCATCCCGAACGCCGCGGTGGACTTGCCCTTGCCCGGCCCGGTGTGCACGGCGAGCACCGGCTGATTGCGCCGCTGCCGAGTGGTCAGACCGTCCTCGGGGACGGTCTCCGGAACACCTTTGGGCACGGAAACTCCTCTTCTCGACGCACGCGAGGTGCGCGTTCTGCACGACCTCGCGGTCGATATCTGTCGCACGCCGGCGCGCTCGAATGTCGAAGCCCGCTCCGCGACCCGTACCTCTCGGGCCGGCCGCGCGTGCCGGTTCGTCACCCTTTCTATCAGGGTGCGCCCGGCACACTCACAGGGCTCGACCCCTACGCCGGACGGGCTGGAACCTTTACGCCGCTCGAGCGGGCAGACCCGTGGCACGGACCACGTCGGCGACTGTCTCGCCGGTGAGTTCGGTCAAGCGCAGGTAGCGGGCGCGCAGGTCGCGAGCGAGTTCGGCGGCGAGGCCGAGCCGGATCATGCCGCGCTCGCAGTCGATGACCATGGCGGTGTGTCCTTGCGCGGCCAGCAGCTTGGCGGCGGTGCGCGCCCGTGGCAGCGGGTCGGTGCCGCCGGTAGCACGGCCGTCGGTGAGCAGGATCAGCATCGGGCGGCGGCGGGGGTCGCGGACGTGTTCGCGGGCGATCACCTCGCGCGCCTTCTGCAAGCCCGCGGCGAGTGGCGTCTTGCCGCCGGTGCGCATCCCGGCCAGGCGGCGGACCGCGATGTCGACCGAGGAGGTGGGCGGCAGAACGAGTTCGGCCGTACTGCCGCGGACGCTGATCACGGCCACCTTGTCGCGGCGCTGATAGGCATCGCGCAGCAGCGTGACAATCGCGCCGGTGACGGCGGTGAGCCGGTCGCGCGCGGCCATCGAGCCGGACGCGTCGACCACGAAAACGACCAGATTGCCTTCTCTGCCTTCGCGATACGCGCCGCGCAGGTCCTCGGTTTCCAGGGCGAGTGGGCCGCTGATCCTGCCACGCTCGAATTGCTTCGGCGCGGCCGCGAAGACGGTGCCGAGCAGGTGCAGGCCGGTCGACGGGTCGGCGTCGGGGCGGACCGTACGGCCGGTCCTGGTCCGGGCGCGCGAACGGCGCCCGGGGGCACCTTCGCCGATACCGGGGACCTCCCACCGCGGCGCGGGCTTGCCTGCCGAAGTCGGTGTGCCCGAAAGTTTTTCGGGTCCGGGTCGCGAACCGTTGCCCGCGTTGTCCTGGTTGGAGCTGTCCGAGCGGTCGCCGCCGGAACCGCCGCCGCCCGGTCCGCCACCGTCCGGTCCTCGATCGTCCGGGCCGCCGCCATCGGGGCCGCCGTCATCATCGGGACCATCATCGGGACCCAGGCCGTCCGGACCGCTTTCGCGACCGCTGCCTCGCGACCGCTCGTCCTCGCGGCCACCGGGGTCGACATCATCCGGGTGCGCGCTGTCATCGCCATCGGCGTCGAGCTCGTCCCGGTGGCCGTTCCCCTCGGCACCCGGTCCACGCGAACCGTCGAATTCCTCATCCCCCGAAGCCTTGTCGACCTCGGCGGCCGCGGCGTCCATCGCTTCGTCGAGCTGCTGTTCGCTGATCCCGGGCTCGTCGAACGGATCCCGCCGACGACGGTGCGGCAGCGCGAGTTCCGCCGCGATCCGCACATCGTCCTCGGTGACCCGATCCCGTCCACGCCACGCGGCATGCGCGGTCGCGGTCCGGGCGACGACGAGGTCGGCACGCATCCCGTCGACATCGAACGACGCGCACAGCGCCGCGATCCGGCGCAGCTCCGCATTGTCCAGCGCGACCTCGGGCAACCGGTCGCGTGCGGTCAGAATGCGTTCGGCCACCACCTGATCGGCGTCGACATAGCGGGCGGCGAACGCGGCCGGGTCGGCCTCGTAGTCGAGGCGACGGCGCACCACCGCCATCCGCACGTCGACCTCGCGCGAGGCCGCCACATCGACCGTGAGCCCGAACCGGTCGAGCAGCTGCGGGCGCAACTCGCCTTCTTCGGGGTTCATCGTGCCGACCAGCACGAACCGCGCCGGATGCGAGTGCGAGACACCGTCGCGCTCGACGTGCACGCGTCCCATCGCCGCCGCGTCGAGCAGCACGTCCACCAGGTGGTCGTGCAGCAGGTTCACTTCGTCCACGTAGAGCACGCCGTGGTGGGCAGCGGCGAGCAGCCCGGGCCGGAACGCCTGCTCCCCGTCGCGCAGCACCCGCTCGAGATCGAGTGAACCGACGACCCGGTCCTCGGTGGCGCCGACCGGCAACTCCACCAGCCGGGCGGGCCGGGCCCCGGTCTCGTCGACCACGGGCGGCAGCAACTGCGCGAGCGCGCGGACCACGGTCGACTTTGCCGTGCCCTTCTCACCCCGCACCAGCACCCCGCCGATCCCGGGGTGCACGGCCGACAAGATCAACGCCAGCTGCAACCGCTCCTGCCCCACCACAGCGGAGAACGGGAATCCCGCCTCACCCGCCGCACGTGCGGCGGTGTGCGGACCAGCGGCGACATCAGCAAAACCAGGCACGCCCCAACTCTATGCGCGCGCCGTTGCGGGCCCTCCCCCGGGCATCGACGGGCGGTGTACCGCCTCAGCCGCGCCGCATCGGCACGTGCATGATCCCGTCGTCGTCGTATTCGGGCCCGTCGACGGCGAAACCGAACTTCGCGTACATGCCGACCAGGTGCGACTGGGCATCCAGTCGCACAGTGGCCGAGCCGGTTTCGGCCAGTGCGGCCTGCATCAGCCGGGTGGTGTACCCGTGTTTGCGAGCGGACTGCGCGACGCAGACCCGGCCGATGCGATAGCTGGTGACCCCGTTATCGGACTCGTCGAGCAGGCGCAACGTGGCGAGCACGGAACCGTCGTCGAGCCACAGGTGCCGCGTCGTCGCCAACAGGTCGCGGCCGTCCAGCTCGGGATAGGCGCATCCCTGCTCGACGACGAACACTTCGACGCGCAGGCACAACAACCGGTACAGGGTGGCGGCGTCGAGATCCGCCGCCCACGCCCGTCTCAGTTCGGCGCTCACACCTGGGCGTAGCTCGAGACCTGCTCGTTCGCAGGCGCGGTGTTGCCGTCCAGCTTCAGCGACTTGCTGGTCCAGTCCCACACTTCCTGGAACAGGGCCTGGTTCTCCGACAGCTTCTGGCCGAGGGAGGGGATCATCTGCTGCAGCTGCGGCGTCCAGCCGGTGTACTGCTCCGGGAAGCACCGCTGCATCACGTCGAGCATGGCGGTGACGCAGGTCGACGCACCCGGCGACGCACCGAGCAGACCGGCGATGGAGCCGTCCTGCGCGGAGATGACCGCGGTGCCGAACTCGAGCACGCCACCCACACCCTTGCGGCGGATGACCTGCACGCGCTGACCGGCGGTGATGAGCTCCCAGTCGCGGCCCTGCGCGCGCGGCAGGAACTCCCCGAGTACGCCCACCTTGCCGTTCTGCGACTTGAGCAGCTCTTCGACCAGGTACTTGGTCAGGCCGAGCTCGGTGAGGCCGACACCGACGAGCGAGCCGATGTTGTTCGGCTTGATCGACTTGAACAGGTCGGCGTTGGAGCCGTCCTTGAGGAACTTGGGGGTCCAGCCGGCATAGGGGCCGAACAGCAGGCCCTTCTGGCCGTTGATGACGCGGGTGTCGAGGTGCGGCACCGACATGGGCGGCGCGCCGACGGCGGCCTTGCCGTAGACCTTGGCCTCGTGCGCGGCGATCAGCTCCGGGTTGGTGGAGCGCAGGAACTGGCCGCTGATCGGGAAGCCGCCGAAGCCCTTGGCTTCGGCGATGCCTGCCTTCTGCAGCAGCGGCAGCGCGCCACCACCGGCGCCGACGAACACGAACTTCGCGTTGATGGTGCGCGACTGGTAGGTGCGCAGGTTGCGGACGGTGACGTTCCACGACCCGTCGGACTGCTTGTCGAGGTTGCGGACCTCGGTGCCGAAGGCGATCTCGCCGCCGGAGTAGCCGATGTAGGCGAGCAGCTGCTTGGTGAGCGCGCCGAAGTCGATATCGGTGCCGCCGTCGGACCAGTTCAGCGCGATCGGGTCGCTGAAGTCACGGCCCTTGGCCATCAGCGGCAGGCGCGCGGCGAACTCGTCGGGGGTGTCGATGTACTCCATGCCACGGAACAGCGGGTGCGGCGACAGCGCCTCGTAGCGCTTGCGCAGGTAATCGACGTTGTCGGCGCCGTGCACGAAGCTGACGTGCGGGATGGGGTTGATGAAGCCCGCGGGGTCGTCCAGCACGCCTGCGTCGACAGCGGAGGCCCAGAACTGGCGCGAGACCTGGAAGCGCTCGTTGATGTCGACGGCCTTGCTCACGTCGACCGAGCCGTCGGCGTTCTGCGGGCTGTAGTTGAGCTCACACAGCGCCGAGTGGCCGGTGCCCGCGTTGTTCCACGGGTCGCTGCTCTCCGCGGCGGCGGCGTCGAGCCGCTCGAACACCGAGATCGTCCAATCCGGCTGCAGCTGCCGCAGCAGCGCGCCCAGCGTGGCACTCATGATGCCAGCGCCGATGAGAACTACATCGGTCTTTTCACTCTTCGCAGCGTTCGGCACGGGTAGATCGACTTCCTTGTCCTTCTCAGCTACCCACCGGCAGGTGAGTTCGCTTGGCGCGGGCGCTTTGGCGGTGTTCATGCGACTCGCGGTGAATCGCCGGGAGGTAGGTTACCCGTCGTTCACCTGATGCCAATTGTGCACCTCAGCTGAGCACAGTTCTGCAACGGACCTCCCGAATGTGATGAAAAGCAAGCCTGCACGTCACCATGACCGCGCGATAGATTGAGCAGTGTGACGAAAGAAACCCTCGCTGATCGAACCGACGAGCAGTGGCAACCCGATGTTCTCGGCACCGCCTATCAACAGCGGACCCTCCCGCTCGGTATCGACCCCGACGGTGAGGGCGAGGTGGTGGCCACGCTCGTGCGCTATCTGCCCGATGCCACGGCGCCGGCGATCGAGCCGACCGTGCTCTACGTGCACGGGTTCACCGACTACTTCTTCCAGGAGCACCTGGCCGAGCATTTCGCGGCGCGCGGGCACCGGTTCTACGCACTCGACCTGCGTAAATGCGGGCGGTCGCGGCGAGAAGGACAGAGCGCGCACTACGTGAGCGACCTGGCGCTCTACGACGACGAGCTGACCGAGGCGCTGCGGATCGCGCGCGAGGAGACCGGCAACGATGTGCTGATCGTCGCGCATTCGACCGGTGGCCTGATCGTGCCGCTGTGGCTGGACCGGCTCGAAGCGGCCGGTGGCAGCGCGGCGGCGGGCGTGGCCGGGGTCGTCCTCAACAGTCCCTGGTTCGACCTCCAGGGACCGTCCTTCTACCGCACCGTCGGCACCCCTGTGATCAACGCCGTGGGCCGGTTCCGTGCCTTCGCCCAGTTGCCCGGCGGCGTCAGCACCGCCTACGGCGACAGCCTGCACACCAGCCGCTCGGGTGAGTGGGACTACAACCTGGACTGGAAGCCGCTCAGCGGTGAACCGGTGCGGCTGGGCTGGCTGCGCGCCATCCGCCGGGGACACGCGCGCCTGCACCAGGGCCTGACCATCGGCGTGCCGGCGCTGATCCTGCGTTCGCGGCTCACCAAGTTCGCCCGTGAGCACTCCCCCGCCGTCGACGTGGCCGATGCCGTGCTCGATGTGAAGCAGATCCAGCGCTGGGCGGGTTGTCTGGGCGAGCGCACCTCGATCGTCCCGATCGACGGCGCCCGCCACGACGTGTTCCTGTCCTCGGAAGCCGTGCGCGCCAACGCGTTCCAGGAAACCGACAACTGGCTCGACTGGTTGGCGGCCTACCGCAAGTCCTGATCCGGACACACCGCTCACCAGACCCTGCCGCGATCAGCGATCCGCGATCCGCGTCAGTGCCTGGTGAGCTCGGCCGCATCTACCAGAGGCTGGTGCGCAGGACGATCTCGGTGGCGAATTCGTGGCCCGCCTCGGTGGCGATGTTGTCGACTTCCAGTGGTACGACCCGGAATTCGCCGTAGACATAGCGGCCGGAGGCGTCGGCGGTGGCGCGGGGCAGGCCCTTGGTGACCAGCATCGTGACGGGCAGTTCCAGCGGCGGACAGGTCGCGTCGGGGACTCGGCCGTCGGCGTCGGGAACCGCCGGGTGCCCGTGGTCGGCGACGACCAGACTCATGAACCGGCCGAACCGGCCCGCGCACACCCGCCACGCCAGCTCCGCGCCCGACCCACGCCCCGCGACGTTGACGTAGGGCAGTTCGAGTTCGTCGAGAATCGCGCGCACACCCGCCGGATCGAGCCCCTCGACAGACTCCACGACGATGGTCTGCAAGTCGGATTCGTGCAGCCGCGTGCACACCTTGTCGAACACGTCGGCAGGGTCGTCCGCATCGGGAAGCAGCAGCACATTGTGCCGCGAAGATGGTCCGTCGACCCGCACCGTCCAGGCCTGGTCACCGACCGTGATCTGCCGAGATTTCATGCCGGGTTACGGTACACGTCCAGCCTGAACAACGCGGCCTGTTCCGCCGCGGCCCGCCGATCCGCACACCCCCGTGTACTGGGCTTTCACTGCCCACAACACCCGAATTGCCGAACCTGTCACAACGCCGCGCCCCGGGCTGTGAGGCGAGACGAGCCGCACACCGCCGCGTCCACGGCGCGCCGGGTCACTGGGACGTTCGGATGACCGGGATGCCGGCCGGGGCGCCGTCGCGGATCAGCTGGTCCAGCGCCACGAGGTCGACGTGTTTCTCGATGAGGTCGGCGAGGAGGTCGAGTTGCGCGGATCGGACGGCCGCGACCGAGGTGCCGGGCGCGACGGTGAAGCCGGTGCGTCCGGCGCGGGCGGCCACCTCGGTGAGCCAGGTGCGGCGGAACTCGTCGGACTCGAGGAGCCCGTGGACATGGGTGCCCCAGATCGCTTCTCGCACACTTCCTTCCGGGTCGCCGTCGATGGTCAGCCAGGCGGGGTCGGCGGTGCGGGTGACGCGGCCGTGATGGATCTCGTAGCCGTGCAGGGGGTCCGCGCCCGCGATGCCCGACACCTGCCGGGCGATCTTGGGGTCCGCGAATTCGATATCGAGGTCGAGGAGACCGAGGCCGTCCACCACGCAGGGCCGCGCAGACCCCGATTCGGGGACGTCTGCCTGACCCGCTGCCGCTGTGTGCTCGACGCCGTCGACGATGCGGGTGCCGAGCATCTGGTAGCCGCCACAGATGCCGAGGACGGGACGGCCTGCGACGGCGCGAGCACGAAGAGCATCGGCGATTCCGTTGGCGCGCAACCAGTTCAGGTCGGAGATGGTCGCCTTGCTGCCGGGAACGATCACGAGGTCGGCGGTGGCCAGCTGATGGGGGCTGTCGGCCCAGCGGACCGAGACGCCGGGTTCGCAGGCGAGAGCCTCGATGTCGGTGGAGTTGGAGATTCGCGGGAGGCGGATGGCGGCCACGGTGAGCCAGTCGGTGCCGTGCGGCGGGCCGGGGCGGCCCACGGGGGCACCGGAGAGGGTGCCGAGGGAATCTTCGGCATCGAGCCAGAGCTCTTCGGCGAAGGGAAGAACGCCGAGGGTGGGGCGGCCGGTCAGCGCGACCAGCTGGTCGAGGCCGGGTTGCAGCAGGGACACGTCACCGCGGAATTTATTGATGAGGAAGCCCGCGATGAGCTGCTGATCTTCGGGTTCCAGCACGGCGACGGTGCCGAACAGGTGGGCGAGGACGCCGCCGCGGTCGATGTCGCCCACCACCAGGACCGGAATATCGGCGGCGCGGGCCAAACCCATGTTCGCGAGATCTGTTGCCCTGAGGTTGATTTCGGCCGGTGACCCCGCCCCCTCACAGATCACTACGTCGAATTCGTCACGTAACGAGGCCAATTCGGCCGCGACGACCTCGCGCAGTTCCTGCCGACGAGTGAAATAGTCACGCGCGCCGACAGTTCCGACAGCGGCGCCGCGAACCACCAGCTGCGAGCGGCGGTCGCTACCGGGCTTCAACAGCACCGGGTTGAACCGCACGCTCGGCTCCAGCCCGCAGGCTCGTGCTTGCAGCGCCTGGGCACGCCCGATCTCCCCGCCGTCGAGGGTGACGACCGAGTTGTTCGACATGTTCTGCGCCTTGAACGGCGCCACCCGCACCCCGCGCCGCGCCAGCATCCGGCAGATACCCGCCACCACGACACTCTTCCCGGCGTCGGAGGTGGTACCCGCGATCAACAGCGCGCCACGCAGGGGCGCGCTCACGGCAGCGTGAGAATTTCCGCGCCCGTGTCGGTGACGACCCAAAGGCGCGAGCCTCGACCTGCGCCGATTCACGGCAAGGTCAGAACTTCCGCACCCGTGTCGGTGACGACCAGTGTGTGCTCGAACTGCGCGGTCCACTTGCGGTCCTGGGTGACCACGGTCCAGCCGTCGTCCCAGATGTCGTAGTCGATGCCGCCGAGGTTGATCATCGGCTCGATCGTGAAGGTCATGCCGGGCTCGATCACCGACTCGATGTTGGGCTGGTCGTAGTGCAGCACCACCAGTCCGCTGTGGAAGGTGGGGCCGACGCCGTGGCCGGTGAAGTCGCGTACCACGCCGTAGCCGAAGCGGTTGGCGTAGGCCTCGATGACACGCCCGACCACGTTCAGGGCGCGACCCGGCTTGACCGCCTTGATGGCCCGGTTGGTGGCCTCTTCGGTGCGCTCGACGAGCAGACGCACCTCCTCGTCGACATCGCCGGCCAGGAAGGTCTTGTTGGTGTCGCCGTGTACGCCGTGGATGAAGGCGGTGACGTCGATATTGACGATGTCACCGTCCTCGACCACCGTCGAGTCGGGGATGCCGTGGCAGATGACCTCGTTGAGCGAGGTGCAGCAGGATTTGGGAAAACCCTTGTAGCCCAACGTCGACGGGTAGGCGCCGTGGTCGCACATGTACTCGTGGGCGATCCGGTCGAGCTCGTCGGTGGTAACGCCGGGAACCACGGCCTTACCCGCCTCTTCGAGGGCCCGCGCCGCGATCTTGCCGGCGATTCGCATCTTCTCGATGGTCTCGGCGGTCTGTACCCAGGGCTCGTTGCCCTCGTTCGCGGTCTTCTTCCACACGTATTCGGGCCGCTCGATGGAGCGGGGAACTTCCCGGATCGGCGACTGGGTACCGGGAACTAGTGGCTGACGGGTGCGCACGGACATGAGAGCAGTGTATCTATGCGCGCTCGTCGCCGTCGGTCCCAGCCCGTCGGACCACCGGCTCCAAACGGACGATGATGCCTTTCGAGGTCGGCGTGTTGCTGATGTCGGCGACGCTGTCGAGCGGAACCAGCACGTTGGTCTCCGGGTAGTACGCGGCGGCCGACCCACGGCTGGCCGGGTACCCGACGGCGACGAACTTCTCCGCGCGGCGCTCGGTGCCGTCGTGCCAGATGCTGACGATGTCGACCAGCTCCCCGTCGGCGATCCCCCGCTCGGCCAGGTCGTCGGGGTTGACCATCACCACCCGGCGGGCGTGGTGGATGCCGCGGTAGCGGTCGTTGCTCGCGTAGGGAATGGTGTTCCACTGATCGTGGGACCGCAGTGATTGCAGCACAAGGTATCCCGGCGGCGCGTCGATCATGTCGAAGTCGTTGCGGGTGAACTCGGCCTTCCCGCTCGCGGTGCGGTAGATGCCCTGGTTGACCGGATTGACCAGCAGCATCCCGCCCGGCGCGGTGACCCGCTCGTTGAAGTTCTCGAAGCCGGGTACGACCCGGGAGATACGGTCGCGCACGGTGCTGTAGTCGGCGACGAATTCCTCCCACGGAATCGTGGACTCCGCACCCAGCGTGCTGCGCGCCAGCCGGGAGATGATCGCGATCTCGCTGAGCAACTCGGGTGAGGCCGGGTCGAGGCGCCCCCGCGACGTGCGGACCTGACTCATCGAATCCTCGACCGTGTAGAACTGCTCTCCCGTGGCCTGGATATCGCGATCGCTGCGACCCAGTGTGGGCAGGATCAGTGCCGTCTCGCCGCAGACCGTGTGGGAGCGGTTGAGTTTGGTGGAGATCTGCACGGTCAGCGAACACTGCCGCAGGGCCGCTTCGGTGACCTCGCTGTCGGGCGTGGCCCGCACGAAATTGCCTGCGACACCGACGAATACCTTCGCCTTGCCGTCGCGCATGGCACGGATGGCACCGACCGCGTCCAGCCCGTGGGCCGCGGGCGGGGTGAAACCGAACTCCGTGCCGAGCGCGTCCAGGAACGACTGCGGCATCCGCTCCCAGATGCCCATGGTGCGGTCGCCCTGGACATTGCTGTGCCCGCGCACCGGACACACCCCGGCGCCGGGTCGGCCGAGGTTGCCGCGCAGCAGCAGGAAGTCGACGATCTCGCGGATCGTGGGCACGCCGTGCTTGTGCTGGGTCAAACCCATCGCCCAGCACACGATGACCTTCTTGCTGGCCAGCACCTGCTGGTGCACGACCTCGATCTCCGCGCGCGTGAGCCCGGTGGCGGTGAGCGCGTGCTCCCAGCTCACCGTCCTGGCGTGCTCGGCGAAGGCGTCGAAACCGCTGGTGTGCGCGGCGATGAACGCGTGGTCGAGCACCGTGCCCGGCGCCGCGTCCTCGGCGTCGAAGAGCAGTTTGTTCAGCATCTGGAACAGGGCCAGGTCGCCGCCGGGGCGGATCTTGAGGAAGATATCGGCGATCTCGGTGCCGCGCCCGAGCACCCCGCGCGCCTTCTGCGGGTTCTTGAACCGGATCAGCCCGGCCTCGGGCAGCGGGTTCACCGCCACGATCTTGCCGCCGTTGCGTTTGGTCTCCTCGAGCGCCGACAGCATGCGCGGATGGTTCGTGCCGGGGTTCTGGCCGACGACGAAGACCAGGTCGGCTTCGTAGATGTCGTCGAGGGACACGCTGCCCTTGCCGACACCGATGGTCTGCGCCAACGCGGAACCGCTCGACTCGTGGCACAGGTTCGAGCAGTCGGGCAGGTTGTTGGTGCCATAGGCGCGGGCGAACAGTTGCAGCAGGAACGCGGCCTCGTTGTTGAGCCGCCCCGAGGTGTAGAACAGGGCCTCGTCGGGGCTGTCGAGCCCACGCAGTTCGCCGGCCAGCACGCCGAACGCTTCGTCCCAGCCGATGGGCTCGTAGTGCGTGGCGCCGGGCCGCTTCACCATCGGCTCGGTGAGCCTGCCCTGCTGGTTGAGCCAGTAGTCCGACATGGTGTCGAGCTCGGCGACCGGATGCTCGGCGAAGAACTGCCGGGTGACGCGGCGGGTGGTGGCCTCGTCGTTGATGTGCTTGGCGCCGTTTTCGCAGTACTCGTTGAGGTGGCGGCGCGTGGGCTCGGGCCACGCGCAGCCGGGACAGTCGAAGCCCTTGGTCTGATTGATGTTGAGCAAGGTGAGCGCGGTGCGGGCCGGGGAGTTCTGCGAGAGCGAGTACTCGATCGCGTGCGCCACCGCGGGAACGCCGACCGCCCAGGTCTTGGGCGGGGTCACGCTCAGATCATCTTCTGGGTCCTCGATCGAGGTCATGTGTCAGCTTCTCTTCAGTTCTGCGGCACCGCGCGGTCGGCATATCTGACAAAAGGCTTCTCACATTGTCCACCCTTGTCAAAGCGGAAAGCCCGATCACCTGATAGATGCCGGTTATCGGGCTTTCCGCCGCGCGCGTGACTCAGTCCTGGGCCGGCTCGAAGACGCTGCTGCCGTAGACGTCCTCGGCGGTGAGCGTGATGAGGTCGGACTTGCCCAGTGGCCGGTCGAGCGCGACCAGCCTGCGGGCCTGCCGCAGCCTGCAGCGTTCGATCGCGTTCCGCACGCTGCGCGCGTTGGAGAACCTGGGCTGCTCCATGCGCAGCGTGAGGTACTCGGCGAACGCCTTGTGCGCGTCGTCGTCGAAGGCGAATCCTTCCGACTCCACCATCAGTCCGGCGATCTGGGTCAGTTCCGCATGGTCGTAGTCGGCGAACGTGAGATGGTGCGGCACCCGGGAACTCAGGCCCGGATTGGCGGCGAAGAAGGTCGCCATCCGGTCGGGGTAGCCGGCGAAGATCACCACCAGATCACCGCGCTCGTTCTCCATCTCGGTGAGCAGGATCTCGATCACCTCCTGCCCGTAGTCCCGCTCGTTCTCCGGCCGGAACAGGTAGTAGGCCTCGTCGATGAACAGCACTCCCCCGGCCGCGCGGGCGATCGCCTCCTTGGTCTTGGGTGCGGTGTGGCCGATGAACTGGCCGACCAGGTCGTCACGGGTGACGGTGTGCACGCGCGGGGCCCTGATGTAGTCGAGCGCG
Source organism: Nocardia sp. NPDC055050 (assembly GCF_053608345.1). Lineage (NCBI taxonomy): Bacteria > Bacillati > Actinomycetota > Actinomycetes > Mycobacteriales > Nocardiaceae > Nocardia > Nocardia sp. NPDC055050. The sequence continues at coordinate 78,229 of NZ_JBSGVG010000028.1, read as the reverse complement.
TGCAGGATGGCCGCCATCCGCAGCGCGACCGTGGTCTTGCCGGTGCCGGGACCGCCGGTGAAGCTCATGTGCAACGTGGGCCGCGTGGTGGTGAGCCCGAACCGGCGCCGCGCCCGGTCGACCTGGAGCAGCGAGGCGATCTCGCGGACCCGGCGCTTGACCGAGGCCAAGCCGACCAGCTCGGCGTCGAGCGCGGCCAGGGTGTCGCTCACCCTGGCCGCGGCCTCGTCTGCCGAGAGATCGAGCACCTCGTCGTCGCCCAGAATCGCGGGCTCGGGCGTCTGCTCCTCGACTGCCGTGGTCTGCGCCGCGCCGCCTGCCGACGGTCGGTGGAACCCGAATCCCTTTGGTGTGTCCATCAGTTCACTCGCCCGCGTACCGATCGCCGGTCGGACGGGCGGTGGCGTAGGACTTCACCGAGTACCGCTGGGTGCGGTCGGGACCCTCGACGCGTTCGAGCAGGAAGCCGGGCTCGTGTGCCGGTCGCTGGACGAGGAACGACATCGCGGTGGACTGCCTGCCCAGGGACGCGTCGTAGGCCAGCAGCCGGATGTAGTGCTGCGGGAAGGTGGCCCGGCAATCGGCGAGCTGGGCGAGCACGCCGTCGGGTTCGGCCAGGTCGAACATCGGCAGCCCCCACATCTCCCAGTAGACGTTGCGTGGGTGCGGGTCGTCGGTGTACTCCAGCGAGACCGGCCAGCCGTGATCGAGGGCGAACTTCACCTGCGCCGCGATCTCGTCGTCGGTGAGGTCGGGCAGGTAGGAGAAGGTTCCGTAGCGCAGTTTCATCGGGTGCTCCTGGTCAGATCGAGGGCACCGGAGTCGCCACCACATCGGGGGCGTCGGTGCTGGTGTAGTCGAAGGTGATGTCGCCCCAGGTGTCCAGGGCGGCCTGCAGCGGGGTGCAGTGCTTGGCGGCCCTGCGCAGCACGTCGGGTCCTTCGATCAGCAGATCGCGACCTTCGTTGCGCGCCTTGACCATTGCCTCGAGCGCCACCCGGTTGGCCTCGGCGCCCGCGGCGATGCCGTACGGGTGCCCGATGGTGCCGCCGCCGAACTGCAGGATCACGTCGTCGCCGAAAAGGTCGAGGAGCTGGTGCATCTGGCCCGCGTGGATGCCGCCGGAGGCCACCGGCATCACGCCGGGCATCGAGATCCAGTCCTGATCGAAGAAGATGCCGTTGCCGAGATTGCGGGGAACGTTGTTGTCGCGCAACGTGTCGTAGAAGCCACGGGTGGTGGCCGGGTCGCCCTCGAGCTTGCCGACGACGGTGCCCGCGTGTACGTGGTCGACACCCATCAGCCGCGACCACTTCCCGATCACCCGGAAGCTCACGCCGTGCGTCTTCTGCCGCGTGTAGGTGGAGTGCCCGGCCCGGTGCAGATGCAGCAGCAGGCCGTTCTCGCGGGCCCAGTGCGCCATCGACTGGATGGCGGTGTAGCCGATGGTGAGGTCGATCATCACCACCACGCTGCCGAGTTCCTTGGCGAGGTTCGCCCGCCGGTACATCTCCTCCATCGTGCCCGCGGTGACATTGAGGTAATGGCCCTTGATCTCGCCGGTTTCGGCCATCGCCCGGTTCACCCCCTCCATCGCGTAGAGGAAGCGGTCACGCCAGCGCATGAAGGGCTGGGAGTTGATGTTCTCGTCGTCCTTGGTGAAGTCGAGGCCGCCGCGACAGGCCTCGTAGACCACGCGCCCGTAGTTGCGGGCCGACAGGCCCAGCTTGGGCTTGATGGTGGCGCCGAGCAGCGGGCGGCCGTACTTGTTGAGCATCTCCCGTTCCATGACGATGCCGTGGGCGGGGCCCTGGAAGGTCTTGGTGTAGGCGACGGGGATGCGCATGTCCTCCAGGCGCAGCGCCTTGAGCGGCTTGAAACCGAAGACGTTGCCGATGATCGAGGAGGTCAGGTTCGCGATGGAGCCTTCCTCGAAGAGGTCGATGTCGTAGGCAATGTAGGCGAAGTACTCACCTGGCCTGCCCGGAACCTCGTCGACCTGGTACGCCTTGGCCTGGTAGTGGCTGTTGGCGGTGAGCCGGTCGGTCCACACGACAGTCCAGGTGGCGGTGGACGATTCGCCCGCGACGGCGGCCGCGGCCTCGATCGGGTCGACGCCGTCCTGGGGGGTGACCCGGAACACGGCGAGCACGTCGGTGTCCTTGGGGATGTAATCGGGGTTCCAGTAACCCATTCCGGCATAACTCTGTACACCTGGATCCCAACGCTCTTTGGTCGCCGCGCCGTCGTTGTCGATCGTCGTCATCGCCGTTCCTTTCGGGTCACGCCTATGAAGCACTTTCAGTGTGTGGGCGCGACTGTTCAGCGACAATGGAATGTTTCCAGTGCACTGTTAAGACATAATTGAACGATGTTCGCCAGCCCCGACCTGCCCGCGGCCGCTACCTGGGGTCGGCTGCGCACCTTCCTCGCCGTGTACGACACCGGGAGTGTGCGTGCCGCCGCGCAGACGTTGCATGTGACGCCGCCGGCGGTGTCGGCCGCGCTCGCCGCGCTCGAAGACGCGCTGGGCACAACGCTTTTCGGTAAGTCGGGCCGGGGCATCGTGGCCACGGATTCGGGTGAGATCTTCGCCGTTTACGTGCGCAAGCTGCTCGGGCTGCTCGCGGAGGCGGCCGGGGCGGTGCACGACGCCGATCGCGGACGGGTGCGCATCGGCGCGGTCGCGACGGCCAGTGAGTACGTGCTGCCTGCACTGATGGCCACCTTCGCCCAAGCCCATCCGCACGTGGAATTGTCGCTGTCGGTGCTGACGCGCGGCGAGCTGTTCGCCCGCGCCGCCGACCACGTCTTCGATATCGCCCTGGCCGGTCGACCGCCGAGGGGCTCCGGGCTGGTCACCGCCGCCCAGCGCGCCAACCGGCTGGTGCTGGTCGGGCGGCCCGGGCTGGTCGACGATCCGCTCACCACGCCCTGGCTGCTCACCGGGATCGGCTCCGGCACCCGCGACACCACGCTGTCGTTGCTGAGCCGATTACAGGCGGCGCCACCGCTGCTCACCCTCGGTACCTCGGGCGCCGCCGTGGCCGCGGCACGCGAGGGGCTCGGTGTCACGCTCGTGCACGAGGAGGCCGCGCGCGAACAACTCGCCTCGGGAGAACTGGTCTCCTACAGCGTGCCGGGCACCCCTCTCGACCGGCCGTGGCACGTCTGCACGACCCAGGAACCCACCGCGGCGACCCGACTGTTCGTGGCGCACCTGTGCGATCCGGAGCAGGTGGGCGCGGCCGCATTTCACACCCGTCCTCGCCCGAAGGGGTGAGGACGGCGGCGACCGGATGCTCGCATGCTGGTCGTCATGACGACACTCCCCGCCACCGCCCTCGCCGACGTCGCCCAGCAGCTGACCAGCGGCGGCCGCGGCATTCTCGCCGCCGACGAGTCGATCAAGACCATGTCGTCGCGCCTGGAACAGGAAGGGGTTCCCGCGAGCGCGACCGCCCGGCGCGACTACCGCGAACTGCTGCTCACCGCCGACGGTCTGCCGGAATGGATCAGCGGAATCATCTTGTGCGACGAGACCTTCGGCCAGGATCTCGCCGATGGGCGCCCGTTCCCGATCGCGGCGCGCGAACTCGGCGTCCTGCCCGGCATCAAGGTCGACACCGGCACCACCACGCTCCCCGGCCAGGGCGGTGCGCTGATCACCGAGGGGCTCGACGGGCTCGGCGCACGGCTGGCCTCCTATGCCGATCGAGGGGCGGCGTTCGCCAAGTGGCGGGCGGTGTTCGACGTGCACACCATCACTCCCTACTCCGCCGCCGCCAACGGGCACGCGCTGGCCCGCTATGCCGCGCTGTGTCAGCAGCACGGCATCGTCCCCATCGTCGAGCCCGAGGTGCTGTGCACCGGCGACCACGACCTCGCGGCCTCGGCGAAGGCGACTCGCCTGGCCCTGAGCGCGGTGTTCACCGAACTCGTCGACGCTGCGGTGGATCTCACCGGCATCGTGCTCAAGCCCAACTTCGTCACCCCCGGTCTGGACGCCGCGGCTGTCCCGCCCGCCGACGTCGCGGCCGCGACCTTCGCCGTGCTGCGTGAGCTGGTGCCCGCCGAGGTGGCGGGCATCGCGTTCCTGTCCGGTGGGCATCCCACCTCGCGGGTGTGTGCTTTTCTGAGCGAGCTCGCCGCCGTCGACGAGCGGCCGTGGCCTGTGACATTCTCCTTCGGGCGCGCGCTCGTGAGCGCGGCCCTGCACACTTGGGGTGGAACGAACTCCGAAGTTCCCGCAGCACATCGTGTTCTGCTCCAGAACTGCCGCAACGCCTCTGCTGCCGCCGAGCACACCGCGTAAGCGGGTCCGCTCGGCAGCCGCCCTGAGCGCGGTGGCAACGCGCAGCAGCGGCGCTACCCCTCGGGCACCGCTGCTGCGTTCGTTGGCCGGTGCCCGCCGCTACTTCAGCGGTAGTTCCACCAGCACCGTGGTTCCGCGTCCCCGCATCGATTCCACGCGCAGCGAGGCTTCGATCAGGGCACAGCGTTCCGCGATCGAGCTCAGGCCGAAATGTTGTTCGCCGTCGGCGTCGGCGGCGCGATGGGCACGCTGCGCGGCCGGGTCGAAACCCGCACCGTCGTCGGAACATCCGAAGATCACCGAGTCGCCGACCCGGCGCAGGGAGAGCACGATCCGTTGCGCATCAGCGTGTTTCACCGCGTTCGCGAGCGCTTCCTGGGCGATCCGGTACAGGGTGGCGGCGGCGTGGTCGGGGATGTCGTCGATGGCGGCGGCGTGATCGACGAGGAATTCGATCGTCGGCGGGCCTTCGCCACTCACCGTGCGCACCAGCGATTCGATCGCGGCGACCAGGCCGAGGTCGTCGAGGACGAGACTGTGCAGGCCCGAGATCGCCGCCCTGGTCGCGTTGTAGGCGAAATCGGCCAGCTCGCGCGCGCTGACGAGTTCGGCGCGGGCCCTGGCGAGATCGCGCAGGCTGGCTCCGTCGGTGACGTCGACGTGGGCGGCGAGTTCGGAGACGGTGAGATCGGCGGCGGACAGGTGGAACGACATCGAGGCCAGGGCGGTGGTGACGCCGTCGTGCAGATCGAAGGCGATGCGCCTGCGTTCGGCCTCCTGAGCGGTGATCGCCTGCTCGACCAAGCGGTCGCGCTCGGTGCGCTGCCGGTTGACGGTGCGGAACAGCCGCTGCGCGTGCAACCACAGGCCGAGCACGCCCGCGTACTGCTGCGCGACGTCGAGGTCGTGCTGCCCGAACGGGTCACGGGGACGGCGGTGCACGGCGAGCACGCCGACCACGTCGCCTTCCAACCCCGGCAGCGGCAGACACATCCGCGCGACCGTCTGCTGCGGATCCAGACGTAGAAGTCTGCGGTGCAGGGCATTACGTGGCGAGTCGTTGTCGAGCAGCACCGGCGTACGAGTGCGGGCCACCAACCCGGTCACCCCGAATCCGACCTGCAACCGCAACGAACCCGCCGAGGGATGCGAAGGCCACAGATCGACGATGCTCAGATCCTGGCCGTCGACGGCGTAGATCAGCACGCCTTCGGCGCCGAGCAGTGGCGCCAGCTCCGCCGCCGTGGGCACCGCGCCGCTCGCGAAGCTCACCGGAACAGCCCCTCCCGCAACGCGACCGCGATCGCCCCGCTGCGATCGGACACCCCCAGCTTGCGATACAGCCCGCGAATATGGGTTTTCACGGTGTCCTCGCTGACCACCAGCTTGCTCGCGACCGCGCGATTGGAGTGGCCGGAGACCAACAGTCCCAGCACTTCCGACTCACGCTGGGTCAGTCCGAGGTGCGCGCCGGACCAGAACTGGCCCGCGCTGAGCCGGGCCGCGGCCAGCGCCACCCGACCGGCCAGTGCGGCGTCGACCACCGTCTCGCCTTCGCGGACGCGGCACAACTGGGCGACCAGTTCGCGCCCGTCGACCCGCTTGAGAATGTAGCCCGACGCCCCGACGCGCAGCGCCTGGTACAGGTAGTGCTCGTCGTCGTAGACGGTCAGCAACACGACCTTGGTCTCGGGATATTGCAGGGTGATCTGACGGCACAGATCCAAGCCACTGGCCTTGCCGATGCGAACATCGCACAGGACGATATCGGGCCGATGTTCGGCGACCATCCGCAGCGCGGCGGTGTCGGTGGTGGACTGGCCGACGATCATCACGTCGTCGGGAAAATGTCCGAGCATGGCGTCGAGCCCGTGCAGCACCATTTCGTGATCGTCGACGAGCACAAGCTTCAACGGGGTCGGAGGTAACTCCGGCATCACTCCACCCTACGGCGAGCGGCAGCGCGGCTACGGGCATTGACGAGATCTCACCCGGGCCGCCACCCCCGAGGGGGAGTGCGGCGGGTACGCCGGTGCGGTCCGATGAACGGACCCGATCAGAAAGGCCGCGCCATGCCGGAGTCCTCAGTTCGTCGGCCGCTCATAGTGCCGTCGGTCTTGCCCGCCGATTTCGCCTGCCTCGGTGAAGAAGTGCGCGATCTGTGCGCGGCGGGCGTCGACCGGATCCAATGGGACGTGATGGACGGCGTGTTCGTCCCCAACCTCACCTTCGGTCCCGATGTCATCGCGTCGGCGCGTTCGCACAGCACCGTGGGGTTCGAGGCGCACCTCATGGTGGTGAATCCCGATGGGCTGCTCAGCACGTACGTCGACGCGGGTTGCGAGCTGATCATCGTGCACGCCGAAGCCTGTACGCATCTGCATCGCACGCTCGCCAGGATCCGCGAACTGGGCGCGCGCAGCGGTGTCGCGGTGAATCCGCACACCCCCGCCGAGGTCGTCGCGCACGTGCTGGCCGAGACCGACCTCATCCTGGCCATGACCGTGAATCCGGGTTTCGGTGGGCAGGCCTACATTCCGGCCGTGGAATCGAAGATCGCGCGGTTGCGCCGGATGATCGACGAGTCCGGGCACTCCATCGAGCTCGAAGTGGACGGCGGGATCACCGGCGACACGATCAACGGGGCGGCCGCCGCCGGCGCCGACGTGTTCATCTCGGGATCGTGGATGTACGGCTGCCCCGAAGGCAAGGCGGCCGCGGTCAAGCGGCTTCGCGATGCCGCCACCGTCGCGGGAGCGGCAGCCTGATGACCGATATCGCGCCAACGACTTTCACGCCGTCGGTGGAGACCGACCAGCTCGCCGTCGACACCCTGCGCTTCCTCGCGGCCGACATGGTGGAGGCCGCGCAGTCGGGTCACCCCGGCATGCCGATGGGGGCGGCGCCGATGGCGTGGACGCTGTGGAGCCGGCACCTGCGCCATGACCCGGCCGATCCCGAGTGGGCCGATCGGGACCGGTTCGTGCTCTCGGCCGGACACGGGTCGGCGCTGCTGTACGGACTGTTGCACCTGTTCGGCTACGACCTGCCCGTCGAGGAACTGCGGCGCTTCCGGCAACTGGGGTCGCGGACGCCGGGTCATCCCGAGTTCGGGCAGACGCCCGGCGTGGAGTGCACCACCGGCCCGTTGGGTCAGGGGCTGGCGATGGCGGTGGGCATGGCCCTCGCCGAGCGGATGACCGCCGCCCGGTATCCGGAGATCACCGGTCATCGCACCTACGCGATCGTCGGCGACGGCTGCCTGATGGAAGGTGTCAGTCACGAAGTCGCGTCGTTCGCAGGGCATTTGGGGCTCGGCGGGTTGACCGTGCTGTGGGACGACAACGAGATCACCATCGACGGCGCGGTCGGGCGCTCGTGCGGTGACGATCAGGTGGCGCGGTTCGCGGCCTATGGGTGGCATACCGAAGTGGTGCCGGACGGGACCGATATCGAGGCGATCGACGCCGCGCTGACCCGGGCGAAGGGTGATCCCCGGCCGAGCTTTCTCGCGGTGCGCACGGTGATCGGTCACGGTGCGCCCGGCGTCGCCGGAACGCCGAAGGCGCACGGCTCGCCGCTGGGCGCCCAACGCCTCGCACAGGCCAAAGAGCTGGCGGGATGGACTCTTCCGCCGTTCACCGTGCCCGAGCAGGTCGAGTCGACGTGCGCGGTGCTGGCCGCGCTCGGTGGTGCCGAGCATGCGACCTGGCTCGAGGAGTTCGCGGCGTTCGACGCCGTCGCGCCGGTGCGCGCCGCCGAGTTCCGGCGCGCCCATGCGCGACTGCTGCCTGCGGGTTTGCCGGACGCGCTGGAAGCCGTCGCCGCGCGGGCACCGCGCGCCACCCGGCAGTCCTCGCAGGCGTGTTTGCACGCGGCGCTGTCGGTGATGCCGGAATTGGTGGGCGGGTCGGCCGACCTGGCCGGGTCGACCGGCACCGTGTGCGGCGAGGTGGTGCATCGCGACGACTTCAGTTCCAGCGCTGTCGCTTTCGGTATTCGCGAGTTCGGGATGGCGGCGATTCTGAACGGGATGAGCCTGCACGGCGGGTTCCGGGTCTTCGGCAGTACGTTCCTGGTGTTCGCCGACTATCTGCGTCCCGCCCTGCGGCTGTCGGCACTGATGGGGCAGCCGGTGATCTATGTGCTCACCCACGATTCCGTCGCGGTCGGCGAGGACGGGCCGACACATCAACCCGTCGAGCAGGTCGAGTCGCTCCGGGTGATTCCGGGGCTGCAGGTGTTGCGACCGGCCGACGACGCGGAGACCGCTCTCGCTTGGGAACTCGCGCTGAGCCGGGTCGACGGACCGACCGCGCTGATCCTGTCCCGCCAGTCACTGCCCCAGCTGGAACTCGCAGAGAGCGCTACCTGGCCCGATAGTGCGCTCTCGAGAGCCGACGCGGTCGGCACGGTGGCCGGCAGACCATCCACAGCAGCGCTTCCCAGCATCCACATCGTCGCTACCGGTTCGGAAGTCGCACTGGCGGTCGCCGCCGCCGAGCAGCTACGGGCGGAAGGGTTCGCCGTGCGGGTAGTGTCGGTGATGGATCGGACGCGCTTCACCCGCGACGCCGCGTCGCACACCATCAGCATCGAGGCGGGAAGTACGGCAGGCTGGACCGGGCTGGTCGACCTGGCGATCGGGATCGACGACTTCGGGCACAGCGGCCCCGGCGACGAGGTCATGGCCCGTCACGGATTCACCGTGCGCGCCGTACTCGACCGGATTCGCGAATACCTCGACGGTGCGCCGTGACTCGACTGCGGGCTGTGATCTTCGACGTCGACGGCACCCTGGTGGACAGCGAGCGCGACGGCCATCGGGTGGCTTTCAACGCGGCCTTCGCCGAGGCGGGTCTTCCGGATCGCTGGGCGGTCGAGGAGTACGGGAAGCTGCTGAAGGTGGCCGGGGGCGCGCAACGGCTGGCGTTCTGGTTCGAACAGCAGGGCAGGCCCGTCGAGCAAGCGCGGGCGCTCGCGCATCAGGTGCACCGCACCAAGACCCGCATCATGCGGCAGATGGCAGCGGACGGGCACATCCGTGCCCGTCCGGGCGCGCGGGAACTGATCGAACGGCTCCGGTCGCACGGTGTCCGGTTGCACGTGGCGACCACCGGCACCCGCGCGTGGGTCGAACCCTTGCTGAAGCACGCTTTCGGTGAGCCGTTCGACACCGTGACCACCGGCACCGAAGTGCCCGTCCTGAAGCCGAGCCCCGCGGTGTATCTGGATGTCCTGATCCAGACCGGACTGTCCCCCGATCAAGCAGTGGCCGTGGAGGACTCGTCCAACGGCGTGCGGTCGGCGGTGGCCGCGGGACTGCGGTGCGTGGCCGCCCAGAACGCCTACACGCGCACCGACGACCTCTCGGCGGCAGTGCTGGTCGCCGACGGGCTCGACGACCCGGAGCTGGTGACATGGTTCGACGGCCACCTCGCCTGAGGTGGCCGTCGAATCGGGCTCAGCGCGTGCGGCCGCGACGTTCCATGAGCCGCAACAGCATCGGCGTGAAGATCAGCTGCATCGCCAGGTCCATCTTCCCGCCGGGACACACGATCGTGTTCGGGCGCGACATGAACGAGTCGTGCAGCATCGACAGCAGATACGGGAAGTCGATGCCGTGCGGGTCGGCGAACCGGATCACCAGCATCGACTCATCTGGCGTCGGAATGGTCCGGGCCACGAAGGGATTCGATGTGTCGACCACGGGAACCCGCTGGAAGTTCACATGGGTGCGGGAGAACTGCGGGCACATGAAATTCACGTAGTCGTGCATGCGGCGCAGGATCGTCTCGGTCACCGCCTCGGTGGAGTAGCCGCGCTTGTCCTTGTCGCGGTGCAGCTTCTGGGTCCACTCGAGGTTGATCACCGGCACCACCCCGATGAGCAGGTCCGCGTACTGTGCCACGTCGACCTGTTCGTTGGCGACCGCCCCGTGTAGACCCTCGTAGAACAGCAGGTCGGTGCCGGGGCGCAGGTCCTCCCACGGTGTGAAGGTGCCGGGTTCCTGGTCGTAGGGCGCCGCTTCCTCCTTGTCGTGCAGGTACTTTCGCACCCGGCCCGTACCGGTCTCGCCGTAGCCGCGGAACAGCTTCTCGAGGTCTTCGAACAGGTTGGCCTCCGCGCCGAAATGGCTGAAGGTGTGGTCACCGTCCGACAGCGCTCGCGCCAGCTCCTCCTTCATGCCGGCCCGGTCGAACCTGTGGAAGCTGTCGCCCTCGACGTACGCGGCGTCGATGCCTTCCCTGCGGAAGATCGAATCGAACGTGCGCATCACCGACGTTGTTCCGGCACCGGATGACCCGGTGATGGCGACGACAGGGTGCTTGGCGGACATGAATCTCCTCCTCAGGTGGTGGAACGGTAGAGACCGCGGAGACCGAACAGCGGACTCCACTGGCCGTCGGGCTCCTCGGCCGCGTCGGCGTGGTATCTCACGATGCGCGCTACCTCGTCGCGGGAACCGAAAATGAACGCGATCCGCTGGTGCAGTTCGGTGGGGGCGACGTCGAGGATGCGCTCGCGACCGGTCGAGGCCAGGCCGCCCGCCTGCTCGATCAGAAAGGCGATGGGGTTGGCCTCGTAGAGCAGCCGCAATCTGCCCGCCTTGGCCGGGTCCTTCGAGTCGCGCGGGTACAGGAACACCCCGCCCCGGGTCAGGATGCGGTGGGTTTCGACGACCAGCGACGCCACCCAGCGCATGTTGAAGTCCTTCTCGCGCGGACCCGTCGCGCCCGCCAGGCACTCGTCGATGTAGCGGCGCACGGCCGGTTCCCAGAATCGCCGGTTGGAACTGTTGACCGCGTACTCCGAGGTGGACTCCGACAGCCGCAGGTTCTGCCCGGTCAGGAAGAACTCGCCCAGTTCGGGATCGAGAGTGAAGGCGTGCACGCCGGTGCCGACGGTGAGCACGAGTTGCGTCGCGGGGCCGTAGATCGCGTAACCCGCGGCGACCTGCTCGGTGCCGGGCTGCAGGAAGTCCACCGTCGTCGCGTCGATGCCGGGGTTCGGGGCGCGCAGAATCGAAAAGATGCTGCCCACAGCGACATTCACGTCGATATTGGACGAACCGTCGAGCGGATCGAACGCCAGCAGGTATTTGCCGCGCGGATAGTCGGGCGGGATCGCATACGGGTCGTCGAGCTCCTCCGACACCATTCCCGCCAGCTGGCCGCCCCATTCGTTGGCGCGCAGGAACAGCTCGTTGGCGACCACGTCGAGCTTCTGCTGCTGCTCACCCTGCACGTTCACCACACCGGCGCCGCCGAGGACGCCGGTGAGCGCACCGGAGGCGATGCGCTTGGAGATCGCCTTGCAGGCCAGCGCGACGTCGAGGATCAGGGAATTGAGCTCACCGCTGGAACCGGGATGGCGCCTGCGCTCTTCGATGAGGAATTGGGTCAACGTCGTGCGATCGGTCAGCATCTTTCGAGGACACCACCGCACCCCCCGGGCGGACATCCACCCGGGGGGTGAATCGCGGGGGTGGTTACCGCGATTCGTCGCGTCAGAAGGCCGGGACGGCTTGCGCGACCGTTGCCTCCTCGGACGTGTGCCGCTTGCGCAGCACGGTGACGCCGACGACCAGGGCCGCGGCGAGCAGTCCGGCCGCGACCGTGAACGCCAGCCGGTATCCGCTGGTCAGAGCGGCAGCGTCGGACGCTCCGGCCACCAGTTCGGTGCCGGTCCGTGCGGCGGCGAGGGTGGACAACACCGCGACGCCGATCGCCATGCCGACCTGCTGGGTGGTGTTGAACAGCCCCGAGGCCAGGCCGGCGTCGTCGGCGTCGGCGCCCGACATGCCCAGCGCGGTGAGTGCGGGCAGCACCAGCCCGCCACCGGAGACGGCCACCATCACTGGCAGCACGTCGGTGAGGTAGCCGGCGTCGACCGGAAGCCGCGTCAGCCACGACATCCCGGCCAGCAACAGGGACAGACCCGCGATGAGCACGGCCCGCTCACCGAAGCGGGTGATCAGGCGGGCAGAGGCGAACAGCGACACCCCGCCGATGGCGACGGCGGCGGGCAGCATGGCCAGGCCGGTCTGCACGGCGTTGTAGCCCAGCACCTTCTGCAGGTAGAGCGCGACGATGATCTGGAAGGCGAACATGGCCGCGAGAGTGAGCATCTGGACCACATTGGCGCCGGAGACCGTGCGGGAGCGAAAGATTCGCAACGGCAGCAGCGGGTTGGTCGCGGTGGCCTGACGGAGGACGAAGGCCGCGAGCAGTGCGGCGGCGAGTGCGCCGAGGCCGAGAGTGTGCGCCGAGACCCAGCCGTAGCGTTCGACTTCGACGACGGTGTAGATGCCGAGCATCAGACCGACGGTAACCAGGGCCGCACCCAGCACATCGGCGCCGGCGGACCAGCCGAGGCCGCGGTCGGCGGGCAGCGCTCGCACCGCCACCAGCACGGTCAGCACGCCGATCGGCACGTTGATCAGGAAGATCCAGTGCCAGTTCAGCGCGTCGGTGAGCACGCCGCCGAGCACCTGTCCGATCGAGGCGCCCGCGGCGCCCGTGAAGCTGAAAACACCGATGGCCGTAGCCCGCTGGCGGGGTTCGGTGAAGATCGTCACCAGGATGCCGAGGACCACCGAGGCGGCGATCGCGCTGCCGACGCCCTGCAGGAATCGGGCCCCGACCAGCACGGTGGGGGTGGTCGCGACGCCTGCCAGCACCGAGGCCGCGGTGAAGACGACGGTGCCGGTGATGAACATCGTCTTGCGGCCGATCAGGTCGCCGAGGCGTCCCGCCAGCAGGAGCAGACCGCCGAAAGCGATCAGATAGGCGTTCACGGTCCAGCTCAGGCCGGCCGGCGAGAAGCCGAGGTCCTCCTGGATCGCCGGCATGGCGACGGTCACGATGCTGCCGTCGAGGATGGTCATCAGCATCGCGGCCGACAGCACCGCGAGAGCGGTGCGCTGGGACTTGGTCATGGGGTCATCTCCTGCTCGAAGCGAACAAGAGAGACCGTACTAGATAGTTCCGTAGCAGACAATCTATAACGGACTATTGCCTCGCACGACGCGCGGGCGCAGCGTCGACCGCAGTCGACAGATGCCCTTCCACCAGGTGATTCAGTGCACGCAACAGGGATTCACGCTCCGCCTTCGGCAGCGAGCCGAGCGCTCCCCGATGGACGCCGTCGACGATCTCGGTACTGCGCGCGGCAAGTTCGGCACCGGCCGGAGTCACCGAGATGATGCGCGCGCGACGGTCGGCGCTCGACGGCTTCCGTTCGGCCAGACCCGCCTTCTCCAGCGCGTCGACGGTGACGACCATGGTCGTCTTGTCCATATCGCCGAGTTCGGCGAGCTGAGCCTGGGTGCGCTCGGCCTCCAGCGCGTGGACCAGCACGCAGTGCATGCGGGCCGTCAGCCCGATCTCGGCCAGCGCCGCTGCCATCTGCGTGCGCAGGACGTGGCTGGTCCGGTCCAGCAGGAAGGACAGGTCGGGTTCGGCGCGCGTGGTCGCCAGAGCGGTCATACCGCTCATTATAGTTTTGTCATAGATAATCCGCATACATCCATAAGTCGGGAATGTTATCGGACTGCGGTCCGTTTAGATGGGGACCACATCCCGAAGAGAGGTTCACATGGAACTGGGGCTCACCACCTTCGCCGAGCTGTACCCGACCGGCGACCGGCCCGCGCCGACCGCCGCCGAGCGGCTGCGCCAGGTGGTCGACGAGGCCGTCGCGACCGAGGCCGCCGGGCTCGATGTGTACGGCGTGGGTGAACATCATCGCCGGGATTTCGCCGCGTCCTCCCCCGCTGTCGTCCTGGCCGCCGCGGCCGCCAGGACCGAGCGCATCCAGTTGACCAGCGCGGTGACCGTGCTCAGCTCCGACGACCCGGTGCGCGTATACCAGGACTTCGCCACGCTCGACGGGCTGTCGAACGGGCGCGCGGAGTTGATGGCGGGGCGCGGGTCGTTCACGGAGTCGTTCCCACTGTTCGGCTACGACCTGTCCGATTACGACGCACTCTTCGAAGAGAAGCTGGCACTACTGCTGCGGGTGCGCGAGGAAGGCCCGGTCACGTGGACCGGGCGATTCCGGGCACCACTGCACGACGCCACGGTGTATCCGCGCACCGATGATCGACCGCTGCCGGTGTGGATCGCGGTCGGCGGCAGTCCCGAATCGGTGATCCGCGCCGGGCTGCTGGGTCTACCGCTCGCCCTCGCGATCATCGGCGGTCAGCCGGCACGGTTCAAGCCGCTGGTCGAGCTGTATCACCGGGCGCTGACCGAAGGCGGCCACGAGAAGCAGCCCGTCGCGGTGCACGCGCACGGGTATGTCGCCGACACCGACGCCCAGGCAGTCACCGAGTTCTACCAGCCCTACGCCGGGGCGATGTCGGTTATCGGCCGGGAGCGCGGCTGGGGACCGATGACGCGCGAACAGTTCGACGCGCTGCGTTCGCAGAGCGGTTCCCTGTTCGTCGGCACCCCCGACTACGTGGCAGGCAAGATCGCCGAGGTCCGCGACACCCTCGGCCTCGACCGCTTCATGCTGCACACCAGCGTCGGGACGCTGCCGCCCGAGCAGGTGCTGCACAGCATCGAACTGCTGGGCACGAAGGTGGCCCCGCAGGTGCGGTGAGCAGGGTCTATTCGAGCGCCGGGCCGACGCCGGTGGTCCGGGCGGCCCGGCGTTCTCGCCTTCGCCGGCGGTAACGGCTGATTCGGCTGGCGCACAGATAGACCACCCACAAACCGATGCCCAACAGGGCCGCGGCGATCACCGCGGCCAGCACCGGGAAGAACACCGCGAGGGTGAGGACGCCGCCGACCGTGAGGTCCTCGGCGGTGCTCACCGCGATATTGGTGACCGGTTCCGGCGAGGTGTTGATCGCCATCCGGGTGCCCGCTTTGACGATATGACTGAGCAGGGCGGTCGTGCCACCCACCGCCGCTGCGAACATTGTGGGCAGTGAATCGTCCTGCCCCGCGATCAGTGCCGAGACGACCGCGCCCGACGCGGGCCGCACCACCGTGTGCACCGCGTCCCAGAACGAGTCGAGGTACGGGATCTTGTCCGCCACCGCCTCGATCAGGAACAGCACCCCGGCGGCGACGAGCACATCGGTGCGCAGCAGCCCCGGCGGCACATCGCCGGCCCACCCGATCCGACCGAACAACCCCAGCAGAAACACCACCGCGTACGCGTTGATACCGCTGGCCCAGCCCGCGGTGAAGATCAGAGGGAGCACCGACACCCGCTCAGACTAAGCCCGCCTGCCGACACCGCGCGGCAAGGACGAGCAGCGGCGATATCTAGCATCGCTAGACAAGCTAGCGATCAACTGTTACCTTTGCTCCATCATCTAGCGCTGCTAGATATCGAGGAAGGAAAGCCGAAATGCTCATCGTCACCGGCCAGATCATCGCCACCGCCGCCGTGCTCGCCAATGCCGTCGTCTACGGCACCGATGTCTGCGCGGCCGTGATCATGCGGTCGGTGTACCGCAAGCTCGACGACGCGACCGTCACCATCAGCGCGGGGTGGGGCCACTACTACGGCGACCGGCGCATGCCGGTGGTCGGTGCGGGCGGTGTGATCACCGCGGTGCTCACCCTGCTCATCACACTGCTGGCCGGACAGATCGGCGCCGCGGTCGCGGCGGGGATCGCGGTGGCGGCACTGCTCACCTGGCTCGCCCTCTACGTCCGCATCGCCAAGCCGATCAATGCCAGGCAGACCGCCGCCGCCCAGAGCGGCGTCATTCCGGCCGATGCCCGTGCGCTGCAGGACAAGTGGGACAGCATCCTGAAGTACCGCGTCACCCTCCAGTTCGTCGCCATCGCCGGACTGTGCGCCGCGCTGATCCTGTTCTGATATCGAATTCACCGAGGAGAATCCGTCATGAGTTTCACCAGCAATGAACAGCAGTTCCTCGCGGAGGCCGGGATCGGCCGGCTGGCCACGGTGTCGCCCGACGGCATTGTGCAGAACAACCCGACCGGCTATCGGGTGAACGCCGACGGCACGATCGATATCGGGGGTATGCGGATGCGCGGCAGCCGGAAATACCGCAATGTCGAAGCGGGCAGCCGGGTCTCGTTCGTCATCGACCAACAGGTTTCCTGGGAGCCGTACGTGATTCGCGGCATCGAGGTACGCGGCACCGCCGAAGCGCTCGACGACGAGCAGCCACCGTTCGAACACCAGGAACGCGCGATCATCCGAATTCACCCCGAGCGGATCATCTCCTGGGGCATCGACGGCGGATCCTTCGACTTCACCAGTCGCGCCGCCGAATAGAGGAGGCTCGGCTCATCATCAGCAACATATCTCGACAAGTCGAAACACAGGAATATCAGCGCCCACGGCAGTCATCCGAGTAACGTTTTCGATCACCCGGCGATTTCTCAGACAACATCAATTCAGGAGGTTCGACATGCTTTCTGTGAAGAGACTCGCCGCCGGCGCCATCGTTGCCACCGCCACCGCTTCCGCCGTCATCGTCGGTGGCGGCGTGGCCCAGGCCGACGTTCCGGTGTGGCAGGCCAACTGTCACGTTTACAACATCTTCAACACCGGCGGAATGGCCAATTGCGAACTGCCGACCTGGCACCAGGTGAAACTCACCTGCGTCGCGTGGCCGGTCCCGTTCGTCTACTGGAAGTACGGCCCCGCGCAATACGGACAGAACCAGTCGTGGGCCAGCTGCGACTCGCTCAACGCCCTGGTGGGCATCGAGGTCATTCAGGCGTAGGCCACGCACCGCGATCGAGCAGCACCCCACTCGCCCCGTTGTTACCGTGGATTCATGGTCAGTGCGGCATCCACCCGGCGACACGAACAGCATGGGCAGGCCTTCACCCAGTTCCCTCGGGTCATCGCGGAAACCCCGGAGAGGCAAACCTGGCCTCACCGGGGTCCGGGACGCTTTGTCCGATACCGCAGCCTGATCAGGCCACCCTGACGGCGGTCCGGTAATGACCGCCATCTCCAACGAAGTGCAGGACTGCCGAGGGGTTGCCCGCCGGCAGGATCAGGCGCCGTGGCGCTCCGATCTCGTCGTCATTACCCTTCGGAAACTCCATATGCAGGCTGTTGAGCCCTCGAATAGCGCTGGTGATCGAGCTGACAAGCACGGCGACCCGGTCACTGGCCGAATGCCCGATCGTGCGGGCCAACGCGGCGGTCCACGCCAAATCGAGGCCGGATTTATACAGCTCACGCACATTGCCGGAGACATCGCGGCCATTGTCCTTCTCGATCATCTGCACAACATAGAGGGACCTTGGATCGTATGCTGCGAGCACAACGCCGCGGCGACCTTTCTCACCGCTATTGAAGTTGACCCAGTAGTCGATCCCGCCGTGGACGGTGAACTCGGTGTCTGTGGCTACGCTGCCGTTTGACGGAATTCGGCCGCGGAACGTCATCACGTAGATGTCATCCGAGCCGGCTTCGTTGGTTTCGGCCAGGCATCGCATTTCGTCGACGATCACATTTGCCATGACTATTTCTCCTTTGAGAGTGCCGCGCAATGGTGGCTGTATCGATGCGCTGCCGGTCGGCAACACCCTTCAAAAAATAATGCTGACCAGCAGTTTTCTCGTCCGGGTAGGCACGGAAACACATACGTGGCAGCACGGATAGGTCGTTGCAGCGGAACGAGGAGACCAATTCCAGTGCGACAGGCGCAGAGCCCCGACGTCCGCCGGATCATGCCCGCATCTATACCATCCCTCTGATCGATCTCATCGACACCGTCGAAATCTGCGCCGGCATGGAGCCTGCGGGTGACGCGTACGGTGGTCTCGTTCCACGGTTCTTCCATTTCGAGTCGGCGATGGACCATTTCTACGGGTCCACTTCCCGCAAGAGACAGAAGACTCCCGTACTTGCCTGCAGTTGTGTGGAATTGGGCTGCTGATGCGCATAAGCCCGACCGGCGACCTTGTCGCGTGGGACTGCGTCGAACAACCCTGCCGCACCACTCGTGACTACACGGCATTCGGCCCCATTCTGTTCGACCGCGATCACTACGACAGAGCTGTCCAGTGGCTCGACGCCGCAATAGTCGCCCACGAATGACACGACCACATTGCACCTGCCTGTTGCGTCAGCGCGTCACCCGGACTGCTCGTGGAACCGCTGGATCATCGGCGGCAAACGTAGACTTCGCACGAATCCGGGTACCGGTACCACCTGGATACCGGGATCGCTATCGACGACGATGGGGGGATGAGCGAAGTGGTCGACACGCGCTCGGTGCGCACCCAGCGCCGAGCCCAACTCAGTGCGTTCCTGACATCGCGTCGCGCCAAGATCACCCCGGGTGATGTGGGCCTACTGCCGGGATCGCGTCGGCGCACGCCCGGTCTGCGCCGCGAAGAGGTGGCGCAGCTGTCGGGGGTCGGGGTGTCTTGGTACACCTGGTTGGAGCAGGGGCGTGACATCAGGGTGTCGGGGGAGGTGCTCGACGCGGTGGCGGGGGTGTTGCGGTTGAGTGCGGCCGAGCGGACGCATCTGTATGTGCTGGCCGGGCTCAATCCGCCGGTGGCGCGGGGGTCTGCGGTGGAGGTGACCGCGGAGATTCGGGCGCTCATCGATGGGTGGGTGCGTGGACCCGCGGTAGTGCGGGATCGGTACTGGAACATCGTGGCGTTCAACGTGCTCGCGGGGCGGGTGTTCGGGTGTGACGATGGCGAGCCGCACAATTGCCTGGTCACGTTCTTCACCAGTCCTCGTTATCGCGAGCTGCCCGACCTGTGGTCCGATGCCGCACCGGGTGTGGTCGCCGCCTATCGCGCGGACGCGGCCCTCGTCCCGCACGACGACGAATTCCAGCGCGTAGCAAGCGAACTCGCTGCTGCCGAGCCGGAGTTCGCCGAGCTCTGGGAGCGACACGATGTCGGTGCGCCTGTGCAAGCCGTGAACGCCCTGCACCACCCGGAGGCCGGGGATCTCTACTTCGACGCCACCACGCTCACCGTCGCCGACCATCCCCACTGGTCACTGGTGCTCTACAACCCGAAACCGGACACCGACACCGCCGACCGCCTGGCTGCCCTCCCCCGACTGCGCCTCTCCGAATCCGCGTAGCGATCCGGTGCGGGTGCGGAACCCGGATCGGCGCGACAGTGCCGACCGTCCCGCAGTACCGTCGATCCTGGTGGTGGCACACCCCTGATAACTGCGCACTGCCTGCTCGGGCTGCCACCCGCCAGGCTGAGTTCATGACGCACAACGGTTCTCGATTCGATGGCAAGACCGCGCTGATCACGGGCGGTAGTAGTGGGATGGGGTTGGCTACCGCGCATCGTCTGATCGCGGAGGGGGCTCGGGTCGTGGTGACCGGACGCGACAAGAAGCGCCTCGACGCGTCGGTCGCCGAGCTCGGTGGGCAGGCGCACGGAATCGCCGGTGATGCCACCGATCTCGACGATCTCGACGATCTCGCCGCGGCGGTGGCCGACCGCTTCGGACACCTCGATCTCCTGTTCGCCAACGCGGGCATCGGCTCGTTCCAGACGATCGAGCAGGTCACCGGCGAGCTCTTCGATCAGGTGATCGGCAGCAACCTCAAGGGCGCCTTCTTCACCATTCAGAAGGTTCTGCCGCTGCTCCCCGACCACGCCTCGATCGTCATCAATGCCTCCTTCGGCCTGCACCTCGGGGTCTCGGGCTCTGCCCTCTACTCCGCGAGCAAAGCGGCCGTCCACAACCTGACCCGCGCTCTCGCCGCGGAATTGGCGCCACGGCGAATCCGGGTGAACGCGGTCAGCCCCGGCTACATCGACACCCCGGCCTTCCGCGCGGAGCTCTCCGAATCCGCTCGGCAGGGGGTCGCGGCCCTGTCCCCCGCGGGTCGCGTCGGCACCGCAGAAGACGTCGCCGCCGCCGTCGCCTTCCTCGCCTCGGCCGACGCCGCCTTCGTCAACGGCCACGACCTGCGCGTGGACGGTGGCCTCACCGCAATCGGCGCATCGGCGCTGGTGTAGGCCGGCTCAGCGCAGCGCGGCGCGTCCGCGTATGCGGCCGAGCACCACCAGCACCACCAGTGTGACCACGACCAGGACCGTGGTTCCGGCCGCGGCGTCGAAGACTTCGCCGCGGTCGGTCTGCGCGAAGATGCTGACGGGCAACGTCTTCCAGGTGGCGGGGTAAACCATGATGGTCGCGCCGAGCTCGCCCATGGACAGGGCGACCGCCAGGCCCGCTGCCGCGCCCAGAGCGGGCAACAGCAGCGGCAGGGTGATCTGGCAGAGGACGCGAACAGGGCTCGCGCCAAGGGATTGCGCGGCCTGCCGGTAGGCGGGGTCGAGCCGATCGAGAGCGGCGGAGACGGCGCTGAAGGCGTAGGCCAGAACCAGGACCGCATGGGCGACGATGACGATCCATTTGGTCCCGCCCAGGAGCACCGGGCGTTCGTTGAAGGCGATGAGGACGCCGAGACCGACCGCTACCGACGGGACGGCGACCGGGAGGTGGAAAACGGCGTCGGTGAGACGGCGCAACCAGGTGGGCGCCGCTCGCGAGGCCAGAGCGGCCCAGGTGCCGAGGACGAGGGAGATCGCGCCGGCGAGCAGGGCGGTTTGCAGGCTCACCGAGAGGCTCGCCGCCTGCTCACCGCTGAGCGCGTTACCGATATTGGTGAAGCCGAGGTCCGACGGCAGTGGGCCGGTCCAGCTGCCTGCCAGGGCGGCGGCGATCACGGTGGCGATCGGGGCGACGAAGACCACCGCGACCACCAGCCCGAACACGCCGAGTACCAGCGCTTTTCCGCGAGGAGTCCAGACGAGCACGATCATTGCTCCTTCGGGCGGGCGATGAACCGGGCGAACACGAACCGGTAGACGAGGTAGAGGCCCAGCGAGAGCAGCACCTGCACCGAGGCCAGCACCGCCGCACCGGGCAGGTCGAAGGTGACGATGCCCCGGGTGTAGATCAGCGCGGGCAGCGTGATGACGCCCTTGGCGCCGGTGAACAACACGATGCCGAATTCGTTGAGCGTGAGCAGCAGCACCAGCGACCCGCCCGCCGCGAGCGCGGGCCACGCCTCGGGCAGCACCACCTGCCGCAGCACCCGCCACGGCGAAGCGCCGAGACTCGCTGCCACATCGAGCTGTTCCCGGGGCAGCTGCGCGAACGCGGCCAGCACCGGGCGCACCACGAACGGGGTGAAGTAGGTGATCTCGGCCAGGATCACACCGAGCGGGGTCGTCAGAAAGTCGATGACCGGTGTGGTGGCGCCGGTCAATTCGGCGATCAGGGCGTTCACCGCACCCGCCGTCCCGTAGAGGAAGGTGAAGGCGAGGGTGATCAGGAACGAGGGCAACGTCAGGATCGTGTCGATGAGCCTGCCGACCAGACCTGATCCGGGAAACGGCACGAAGGCCAGCACGATCGCCAGGAACGTGCCGAGCACCAGACACCCCGCCGTGGCACACACGGCGATGGAAACGGTGCGCCACAACGCTTCCCGGAACGCTTCGGAGCCGAGTACCGACGTCCACACCTCGGTGCCGCGCCCGGTCGGCGTCTGGGTGGACTCGGTGAGCACCCGCAGAATCGGATACCCCGCGATCCCGAGCACCACGAGCACGGGCGGCAAGGTCCAGAGGATCGGCAACCACGACCGGCGAGGTGTGGGATCTTTCGACGGCGGCGACGCGTCGGGCCGATCGAGAACGACAGCGCTCACGACAGCGCCTCGCTGATGCCCCGTTCGGCTACGAGCGCTTTCATGACTGATCCGCTGCGGGCACGGAACTGCCTGCCGTAGTGGCTGTCTCGCCGATCGCACGAGGGATGAGCACACCCGCCGGGTCCGGAAGCTTCACCCCGACAACGGCACCGGCCTCGGTCGTGAAATGCCCCGATACGTCGGCCGCGAGCGTGCCGGGTAGCCCGTCGACCGACAGCTCGACCCTGGTCGTGGCACCACGCCATACCGAGGTCGACACAGTGGCGCGCAAGGCGTCCCGCTCGCCGGGTTTGCCGACGGTGATCGTGTGCGGGCGGATACACAGCAGCGCGTCGTCGTCGGGCGCCCACTCCGCCGGTCCCACACCGGGTTGCGGCGCCTGGGCGCGCAGGGTGTTGGTGCCCGCGGTGACCAGGGCCGCGGTGCCGGTGACGTGGTTGACGGTGCAGGGCACCAGGTTCGCGCCGCCGAGGAACCCCGCGGTGAAGTCGGTGGGCGGGCGCTGCCACAGGTTTTCGGCCGTGTCGATGTCGACGAGGCGGGCATCGCGCATCACCGCGATCCGATCCGCCAGCGCCAGCGCCTCGGCCTGGTCATGGGTCACGTACAGCATCGCGGTGTCGGGCAGCGCTTTGCGCAACGCCTGCAACTCGCCGAGCATCGAATGGCGCAATTGCGCGTCGAGCGCGGCCAGCGGCTCGTCCAGCAGCAGGACGCTGGGCTTGATGGCCAGCGCACGGGCGATCGCCACCCGCTGCTGCTGGCCACCGGACAACTCACGGGGGAGCCGCTGCGCGTAGCCGCCCATGCCGACCATGTCGAGCGCCTCGGCGACCCGTGCGGCGATCTCCGCCCGCGGCACCCGATGCGATTTCAGGCCGAACGCCACATTGCTGTGCACGCTCATGTGCGGGAACAACGCGTAGGACTGCACGACGACACCGATCCCCCGCTTGGCGGGCGAAAGATCGGTGACGTCGCGGCCCGCCAGCCGGACCGCGCCCGAGGTGGGCCGGACGAAACCGGCCAGCGCCTTGAGCGCGGTCGACTTGCCCGAACCACTCGGGCCGAGGAGCGCGACAGTCTCACCGACGGCGACGCGCAGGGTGAAATCGGCCAGCGCGACCGCGGCCTTGCGGCCGCGGCCGTAGCTGACCCCGACCCGGTCGAACACGATCGCGGGTTCGGTGGTGGCCGCCACGGACATGGCGGATCTCATCTGGAGGTCACCGTCGGACATCGTCAACTCCCTTGTGTCACAGCCGCAGTCAGCTGCCGGTTGCCTTCTGGTACGCCGCGACGTCGGCGTCCAGCTCGGTGAGCACCTTGTTCCAGTCGACCGGGACCACCTCGACACCCGTCATGGCGGCGGCCGGACCACCGTCGGCCGGGGCAGGCACATCGGTGCGGGGCGACACGGCGAACGCCTCGGGGCCCAGTTTCGCCTGCGCGGCCGGGGCCATCAGGAAGCTCATCAGCTTGGTGGCGTCGTCCTTGTGCGGCGCGCCCTTGGCCAGACCCATCATGTACGGGACGGCCACGGTGGAACGCTTGCCTGCGGCGGCCGGGAAGAAGACGGTGAACTTGGAGCCCTTCTCCTTCACCGTGGTCAGGTTCATCTGCACGTCGCCGTTGGCGATGAGCAGCTCACCCTTGTCGACCTTGGCCTGCAGTTTGCCGGTCGAGGACGACGGGCCGACGTTGTTGGCCTGCAACGCGGCCAGGTAGTCGAGGGCGGCCTGCTTGCCACGCAGCTGCTGCAGCAGCACCAGTACCGCGGTGCCGTCACCGGCCTGGCCGGGAGTGGAGTACTGCAGCTTGCCCTTGTACTCCGGCTTCAGCAGGTCTTCCCAGGTGAGCGCCGAGGCGTCGACCGCGGGGTTGGCGATGAAGCACAGGAAGTTGTTGGCCAGGGTCACATAGCTGCCCTCGGCGTCCTTGGCCGCGGCGGGTACAGCGGCGGTGTCGATGCCGCTGGGCTGCAGCAGACCCGACTGCTTGGCCTTCTGGATGAACGGGGGCAGCGTAACGACGACGTCGGCCTGCGGGTTGGACTGTTCCTTGTCGACCCGGTTCACGACCTCGCCGGAGCCCGCCTCCACCAGGTTGACCGCGATGCCGGTCTCCTTGGTGAACGCGTCGAACTGGGACTTGTACCAGCCGCCGACACCGTCGGCGGAGTACACGGTGACGGTCTTGCCGTCCGCGGATTCGGTACCGGTGCCACCGCAGGCGCCGGTGAACGCGACGGCGGTGACGCCGGCCAGCAGCAGCGCGACCTTGGACAGGCGGCGCGCGGTGAGGGAAGTACGCACGATGACAGCAACTTTCGTTTCAGATGTCGGGGGAATCGCAGGGGCGGGTGGATCGGAGGGCGACGCCGCGGCGAATACCGCGACGGCAGGTTCGTGAGCGAGCAGCGGCTCTCAGTGCGCGAGCACCAGCTCTCAATGCGCGAGCACCAGCGCCGGGAACTCGGCGACCGACGCCACGACATGGGTGGCGCCGGCGGCGCGCAGCTGCTCGGCGGTGTGCGCGCCGGTGAGGGTGCCCGCGACGATGCCCGCGCCTGCGGCCAGGCCGGTGGCGATATCGCTGGTGGTGTCACCGAGCACGGCGATCCGGTCGACGGCGTCGACGCCCAGGCGCAGCGCGGCGGCCAGCACCATGTCGGGGTAGGGGCGGCCGCGTCCGGCGTCGGACGGTGCGAGGGTGAGGTCGACCAGGTCTGCCCAGCCCAGCGCGGCGAGGAGTTTGTCCTGCGTGCTCCGGCTGAATCCGGTGGTCAGCGCGACCCGGACACCGGCCGCACGCAGTGCGGTGATCGCGTCCACCGCACCGGGAATCGGCGCGATATCGGCCTCGTCGACCAGTGCTTCGTAGGCGGTTTCGAAGGCGCGGTTGGCATGGTGGGCGGCGGCCTCGTCGCCGTCGAGCAGCGCGCGGAACACCTCGATCTTGGACTGGCCCATGGTGTCGACCACGTAGCGGCGGGCCTGTTCCCGGCGCGGGCCCCCGGGCTCGATCCCGGCGGTGGTGGCGGCACTGTCGAAGGCGCGCAACACCAGCCCGCCGTCGGCGACGGTGGTGCCTGCCATGTCGAGGGCGGCGAGCTGAATCTTGTTGTTCGACACAGGTGTTCCTCACAGTCCGATCTGGTCGGCGGTCTGTTCGCCGATGGCGGGGCCGAGCGTCATACCGCGACCGCCGGGGCCGGTGACGACCCAGACGTTGGTATCGGCGCGCACCCGGGTGACGACGGCTCCGGGGTCGACGCTCTGGCTGTAGACGCCCGCCCAGCGCCGCACGATCGGCGGCAGCTCGCGGCCGAGCAATTCCTCGGTCACCTCGGTGAGGTGGTCATAGGGTGCTTCGTCGACGTCGAAGGCGAACGGCTCGACATATTCGTGGGTGTCGCCGATGGTCAGGCCACCGTGCAGGCGCTGCACGCACAACAGCTGCATCTTGTGCTCGGCGGCGGTCGCGGTCTGCGATTGCTCGGCGGCCAGCGAATCCAGCTGCGGGCCAGCGAAACCCGGGTAGTAGCGGAAGCTGTCGCCGTCGGCGATCGCGGTGGTGAGCGGTTCGCCCAGCGGGGCGGTCTGCATCATCTGCAGCCGCACGCGGCGCACCGGCAGTTCGCCCGCCAGCTCACGAGTGAGCCCCGAGTGAGCGGCGCCGGGGCAGTGGACGACCAGGTCGGCCTCGTGGCGGCGACCGTGATCGTCGACGACCACCGCGCCGGAACCGGTGTCGAGGACCGCGCGGGCCTCGGTGCCCTCATGAAAGGTGTAGCGATCGGAGGCAGCCATGTGGGCGCGCAGCGCGGGCAGCGCTTGCCGCGACTCCACGGCGGCATCGGTCGAGCAGTGCAGGCCCGCAAGGTATTTGCCGCGCACCGCCGGGTTGATCGCGCGCACCTGGTCGGGGTCGAGCAGGGTGAAACCACGGGCATCGGCGGAGTCGCCGGCAGCCGCGGCCTCGGCGACAGCGAGTTCGGCGGGGGTACGCACCAGCGTGATCGAACCGGCGGGCCGGAAGCCGACGCCGGCCACCCGGCCGCCGATCTCCTCCCACAGCTCGCGCGAACGCAGCGTCAGCTCCAGCTCGTTCGCCGACCGGCCCGAGACCCAGACCAGGCCGAAGTTGCGGACCGTCGCGCCGCGGGCTTCGCGCTCGCGTTCGAGGTGCACGACCTCGTGTCCACGGGCTATCGCCGCCCAGGCGTGGGCGGTGCCGAGGATCCCTCCACCGATGATGACCAATCGCATGCCACCGATAGTGGCAAATGGTCTAGACCGATAGGTGTGGGCCGCGAGAACGGCAAGTTAATTTTTGGTATAGACCAATCCGGGTAGGGTGGACAGCATGGATTCGCCGCAGACGACCCGAGTTCCGAAGGTGTTCCTGGTTCGCACCGAAATCGATCTGCTGCTGGCCGATCTCACCGAGGGCGACCCGGTGCCCTCCGAACGCGACCTCGCCACCCGCTTCGGCGTCGCCCGCGAGACCGTGCGACAGGCCCTGCGAGAACTGCTGGTGGAAGGCAGGATTCGCCGTCAGGGCCGCGGCACGGTGATCTCCCGCCCCAAACTCACGCAGCCACTGTCGCTGCGCTCCTATACCGAGGGCGCGATCAGCCTCGGCCGCACCCCCGGCCGCATCCTGGTGGCTTGGGAAGACGTCGCCGCGGACGCGGCGACGGCCACCGACCTCGAGGTGGAGCCGGGCACCGAGGTGATGCACCTGGAGCGGGTACTGCTCGCCGACGGTGAACGTGTCGGACTGGAGAGCACCTACCTGCCGCTGCACCGCTTCGCCGCCCTGCGCGGCAGCTATGACCCCACCACTTCGCTGTACGCCGCGATCCGCGCCACCGGCGTCGAACTCGCCGGTGCGCGCGAACGCATCGAAACCGTACTCGCCGCCCCGCGAGAGGCGGGTCTACTCGAATGCACCACCGCACTACCGATGTTGCTGCTGCACCGGCGCAGTGTCGACGCCGACGGCGCACCCATCGAACGGGTGCGCTCGCTCTACCGTGGCGACCGCATCGCCTTCGAGGCGAGACTGTCACCGGAGCCGGCGTAGCCCCTCACTGCTCGGGCAGCCGTCGCCGCCCGCCGGCCACATCGGTGACCAGATCTGTGTAACCATCCACAAGCTCGGCAAGGTGGTACCAGTGCTTGTGGGTGTTGTCGCTTCGCGCGCCGTCGATGTCGATCGCCTGATTGGCATCCACCCAGCTACGCGCCATCCGGTCGACGACCGCACCGAGACTTTCGGTGTGCAGCGAGGCGCCGTTGCGATGCAACGGGATCTCCTGGACACACCAGTCGTTGATATCGTCGACGAGTTCACTTCGACGGCAATCGATCTCGGCGATCAATGCCGTATCACGCACCTGCCCCCGCCGTTCGTGCAGTTCAGCGAGTGCGTGCGCTGACCGCAACAATTCGCGATCTTGAAATCGCCGCCCCTGAAATGCGCACAACAATTGCGGAGCGGTGGGCAGTATGCCCATCACCGGCGCGCTCATCGCACGGCCCCGAATTCACCCGACACCCAAGATTTGTCTACCAACATGATTGGCTCTCGATTCGGTTATCCCGGTCATCTGTTTGGATTGTTCGCAACCAGGCTAACTGGATCATGCTCGCTCAGAAGGCGAAACGCAAGATTGCGTTATCACTCCTGCAGTAAAGCCGCCCTGACAGAACTGGGAGTCACATGCGCAGCGCCGCACGGTCTTCCGGCGCGCCTCGCGGACTCGCCGAACACCATGGCAGGCCCTATGCCGCTGTCTTCGCCGAACGCGTGACATAGCGGCCTTGCAGCGCAATAATGCGTTTCATGGCAGGCAAGCGTACGACCCTGACCGTCCGGCTCCGCAGGCTCGCGGCCATGTTGCGCGAGTTGCGCGAAAGCGCCCAGCTGAGCAAGGAAGACGTCAGCGCGCGAACCGGAATCAACGTCACCACGCTCTACCGGATCGAAATGGCGCAGGCGCGCCCACAACGTCGCACTCTCGGCGCCATGCTCGACCTGTATCAGGTCGACGACAAAATGCGCGAGGAAGCGCTCAGTCTGCTGACCGACGCGTTGAAACCCGGCATGTCGCGACCTTACGAAGGCGCGGTGTCGGAGGTGTATGCGAATTACATCAACTTCGAGGCGGAAGCGTTGTCGGCCAGGCAATACCAGACCTCGACGGTGCCCGGCCTGCTGCAGACCTTCGAGTACGCCGCGGCCGTGATCGACACCTCGATGCCACGCCTGGATGCCTCGGTGATGGAGAGCCGGGCGCAGGCGCGCATGGATCGCGCCATCAACCTGACCAAGGACGACCCGCTGGAATTGTGGGTGGTGATGGACGAGGCGGCGATCCGCAGGGTGGTCGGTGGACCCGCGACGATGGCAGGCCAGCTCGACCGGCTGCTCGACGAGACCAAGCGCAAGAACGTGATCCTGCAGGTACTTCCGTTCGACGCGGGCGCGCACCCCGGCATGGCGGGCTCGTTCACGCTGCTCGACTTCCGCAATCCCGTCGACCCCGAACTGGTGTACGTGGAGAGTATGTCCGTGCACGATCTGGTCGAGGGGCACTCGGAGATCCGGCGATTCGGCGTGATCTTCGACCAGCTGCGGGCGATGGCGTTGAGTCCCCGCGATTCGGCCAAGCTGATCACCGAGGCACGGGACGCGATCACCCGGTCCGCGTCCGCTCAGTAGCGGCTGGCCCGGCGGAAACCGATCGCGGCCGGTAGGGCGAAGATCGCGATCGCGCCGAGCGACCACGCCAGGGTGGCCAGCAGCGGGCCACGCACCGGCCCGCCGAGCGAGAGGCCGCGCATGGTGTCGATGGCGTGCGTGAGCGGGTTGTGCTCCACGATCGGGCGCGCCCAACCGGGATAGGCGGCGAGCGGGACGAATCCGGTGCTGAAGAACATCAGCAACGACGAGCCCAGCGAAACAACCTCCACCAGTGCGGATCTAGCCGTGTACACCGCCAGTGCGGTGACCATCGTCGCGAAGCCGAGTCCGTACAGCACCGGGATGGCGAACAGGGCGATCGCGGCGGGCAGGCCCTGGGTGAAGCGGAATCCGAGCGCGATGCCGACCGCGAAGATCACCACGGTGCACACCAGGATCCGGACGCCTTCGGCCAGGACGCGCGACAGCAGACCCGAGGCGCGATGGACCGGCAGTACCCAGAATCGGGAGAGCAGTCCCTCGTCGCGCTCGCGGCCCAGGGTGACCGCTCCGGCCAGGGAACCCGACATCACCCCGACCAGTGCGACCATCGGGACCGACCCGTAGAGGGCGTCGGCGCCCGCGAACGACGACACCTGTTTGCCCAGTACGGCATTGAGCATCACCAGCAACAACGCGGGGAAGAGCAGGGCCTGCATCACGGTCAACGGGTCTCGACCCCAGCGAGTCAGCAGGCGCCGGGTCTGGATCACGGTCTGCGGTAGCAGCATTCGCAGCGACTCGCTGTGCCGCGCGAGGGCGGGCAGGGGAAGGGTCGTCATGCGGCCCGCCGGGCGGCATGGCGCCAGGACAGACCGCCGCAGACCACCAGGATGCCGAGCGCCCAGGCCAGACCGGGGCCCAGCGTCGCGAGGTCGACGGTGCCCGCGTCGCCGGTGGAATCGCCCGCCAGCGCGCGCAGGCCGTCGACGAACTGGGAGACGGGCTGATTGCGGGCGAAACCCTGGATCCAGCCGGGAAATTGGCTCGCGGGCGCGAAGCCGGTGGACACCATGCCGAAGATCAGCTGGGGCAGGACGAGGATCTGGGTGGTGGCCTCGGGACTGGCGGACACGCTGCCGAGCAGATCGGCGCCGCAGCTCAGGGCCGTCGCGATCAGCAGCGAGAACGCGAGGAAGCCGACTGTGTGCCACCAGCTTCCGTAGAACCGGAACCCGATGACGGCGCCGCAGACGAGCGCGGCGCCGACCGCGATCACCGCGCGGTGGGCGGCCGCGGTGATCCTGGCCGCGAACGGGACCCAGCGTGGCATCGGCAGGGTCGCGAACCGGACATCGAGGCCGTCACGGGCATCGGTGGCGGCACGGAACGCGGCCGAGATGGCGCAGAACGCCACGGCCTGCATGACGATCATCGGCATCAGGAACTGGGCGTAGCTGCTCAGGCCGTGCCCGTAGACGGTCATCACGAGGTTGAGCGGGACGTAGAAGCCGAGGGTGAACACCGCGGGGGCGAGCAGGGCGGTGAGGATCTCACCGGTGCGCCATGCCGGGCGGATCAGCCGTCGCGCGAGCACCCACCACTGGGTGAACGCCACCGTCGGCGCGCGGTCGGGCGTGAGCACGTCGGCGGTCGGCACGCCCCCATCGTGGTCGATGCGCGCGGTGGTGCCGGGGAACCCGATCAGCATGTCGTGCGCGCGGAGGGCGGGGTGGTCGCGAGGATGCGGGCGATTTCGGGGAGGACGTCGGGTGCGGTGAGTTCGCGCGGGGTGGCGTCGAGGACGAAGCCGGTGACCGCGCCCTCGACGTAGGGGCGCCACCGGCGAACTGTGGCACCGGGGTCGAGGCGATCGGTGCCGCCGGGCTCCCGGCCCGGGATGCACACGGTGAGGTCGCCGAGGAGCCACGAGGGCCGGTGTCCGGCCACCATGCGTGCGGCTGTGGCGCTCAGGTCGGCCAGTCGGTCGAGATCGTCGCCGGTGACGTCGATCGTTCCCGCCGTGGCGGCATTGATCGCCGCGGCGGTGTCGTCGGAGGTCGGGGTTGTCGAACCTTCCACAGCTGCGTCGAAGGCCGGGCTGTCGACACCGAGCAGCGAGGCGATACGGTCGGTCGGCAGCGGCGCCGGGGCGGGCGCCTCGGGGTCGGTGGCGAGAACGACGACACGGACTCGCTCGCCTGCCGCACGGAGCCGAACCGCGACTTCGTGGGCGACGAAACCCCCTGCGGACCAACCGAGTAGCTGGTACGGGCCGTGCGGGGCGATGCGGCGGATCTCGGCGAGACAGCGGGTGGCGTAGTCGCGGATCGTGCGCGGTTCGGCGCTCGCCTGCAGACCGTAGATCGGGACGCGAGGATCGAGGTGGGCGACCAGGCCCACATAGTTCCAGGCCAGGACCGCTTCCCCGGCCAGGCAGAACAGCGGTGTGCCGTCGACATAGGCGCTGTGCGGGCGGATCGGCAGCACCATCGCCGTCGCCGCGGAATCGGCACGCTCGCCGACGGGCGGCTCCGTCGAACAGGAATCGGGCCGACCTGCCGTCCACTCGCAGGCGGACGGCAGGTCGGCCGGATCGTCAACGGTGCTCACAACACATGATACGTCGCACGAAACCCCCAGCAGCCCAATACTTTCGGGGGCTTCCGCCACAGACCGACCGCGCATCCGAACTCCTTCGCCGACCCGACCACAGATGGTGTGAGTTCCACTGTCGCGCGGGACGGCCCCGACCCCAACCCTCCCCGGGGCCCGGTCTCGCCCACCCAGGTGGCGGTGAATCCACCCTTGGTGTCAATAGGTGTTCGCGGGCAGGCTGCGTGCGCCGGACCACAGATCGTCGATCAAGCGCTCATAGCTGTCGGCGAGGTCGTCGAGGCGGACCCATGCGTCGTAGAAGACCGACTCGGGGGCGCCGGCCAGGCCGACGAACGCCTGGGAACAGTGCTTGGCCAGGCGATCGACCAGGCCGCCGAGGGTTTCGCAGTGTTCGTCCGCCGCGGCGTGCGGAACGGGGGCGGCGAGGATCACCCAGCGGTCGATCGCGCGCATCAGCTGGGCCCGGCGCCGGTCGATGCGCTCGGACTCGCTCAGCGGGGAGCGCTCGCGCAACTGGTGCAGCAGTGCCAGCTCCCCGGCGGCATCGAGGATGGGGTGGTCATCGTGTGGCAAACCACGGAACGCCGCGAGGAGCACGTCCCGGCCGGGCAGCATCGCCTCTCGTGCCGCGTGCCGCATTTCACCGCTCCCCCGCCGAACCGACGACGTCAACGTGCGAAATCTTCATCTGGCACACCTCCGGCTCGGGCACGGCACCCCGGCGGGGGTGCCATCGCGTGCGGACGGAACACGCCGGGTGGACACCGATCGCATCCACCCGGCAACCATTCCGCCACCACTGTCCCCTACAACGGCCCGTCGGCGGAAGCGAATCGGCACCGGACATCCAAATTGTCCGCTTCGCCGCCCCTTGTCCGCCGCGCCCCCAGGCCTGCTTACTGCACGCGCAGACTGCCGAAGAGGCCGTCTTTCTCGTCTTCGGGACCTGCCGTGAAGTAGAGGGCGTTCGCGTCGCCCAGGCTTTCGCCGTTGCCGAACATCAACGCCCACAGGCCCGCGATCTCGACCGGCTTCGCCTCACCGTCGCGCAGATAGTCGACGAAGGTGCCGGTGGTGTCGTCGTAGGCGAGGACCCGGCCGAGGCCACCGAAGTTGCCGATCAGCAGTTTGCCCGACAGCGCGCCGAAGTTCGACGGCGCGATCGCCACACCCCACGGCGCGTTGAGCCTGCCGCCGTCGTCGATGATGCGCACCAGCTTGCCCGCCCCGTCGAACTCGGCGACCTTGCCCTTGTCGGGCTTGCCGTGGGAGTCCTTGTCCTGGTCGGCGTCGAGCGAGGCTTCCTCGGCCTTGTCGAAGGCTTTCGGGTCGTTCTCGTCGGGCTGCGTCACGGCGTAGGACACGAACACCCGGCTGCCCAGGGTGGTGATGTTGAACGGCGCGGGATCGCCTGGCTTGGCCTTCTTGCCCTTCTCGGGCGAGGACGCGTCGATCACCTCACCGGTGGCGAACGGGTTGGCGAAACCGGTGGTCGCGACCGGCTGCCAGAACTTGTCGAAGGTGCGAACCTGCGGGTCGGCACCGAAATCGGCGGCCAGCAGCTTGTCACCCGAGGGCGCCAGCGCGATTCCGAAGAAGGCCATGCCCGCAGCGGAACCGTCGAACACCTGGTTCGCGCCGCCGTCGCGGCGCACGATCGCGCCGTCGGGGGCCTGTTCGGTCCAGGCCGAGATCTTGCCCGAGTCGGTGGCGAAGATGAAGCGCGAGGAACCGCCGAGCGGGATCGGCACACCGTCCACATCGACCCACTGGTCGCGCACCGCGAACAGATCCGAGGTGATCGGCGCCGGGTTGAACACGACGCCGGTGACCTTGCCGATGCTCTTGTCGGAGGTATCGGCATCGGCGCCGGGGACGCCGACGAGCTTGAGCTGGTCCTGGGTCAGCTTCTGCAGCTTGGGATCCGAGGACGACTGCACGTCGCCGAGGAACTGGAACGACTTGCCGCCCGCGCCGACCCAGAAATGCCCACCCGCGCCCTTCGGCCGATCGGCCAGTCCCCAGGCGTTGACCATGCCGGGCAGCGTGAACTGGGCGTGATAGGAGTCCTTGTCGGCGGCCAGGTTGGTCTGGCCGTAGCGGTTGCCGTCCAGCGCGGCCACATCGTCGCTCGAGGGCTCGGTGTTCGAGCACGCCACGGCGAGCAACACTGCCGCGCCGAGTACCGCACCGCGCACCAGCCCGGACCGCACCCCGCGGGCGCCCCTCACATGTCCGTTCACGTTCTTGTCCTTTCGACCTTCCGCCGGACGGCGTTCAGGCGAGGCTGACCTTATCGTGGCTGATGCGGCGGTGTGCCGTGACCGTCGCAGGAAGCACAGGGCTACGCTGTCGGCCGTGGTCGAACCTTCCCCCAACATCGCCCCGCATCCCGACATCGCCGCCCTGGCACCACTACTCGGCACCTGGCGCGGTCGGGGCAGCGGCGAATACCCGACCATCGAATCCTTCGACTACGTCGAGGAGATCACCTTCGGGCACCTGGGCCGACCGTTCCTCACCTACAAGCAGCGCACCAAGGCCGGCTCCGACGGCAGGCCGCTGCACGCGGAGACCGGCTACCTGCGCAGTCCGGCGCCGGGCCGGGTCGAATTGATACTCGCCCATCCGACCGGAATCACCGAGATCTGCGAGGGCACGATCACCGAAACGGTGGACGGAATTCGTCTGGAATTGAACTCCACGAATATCGGTCTGAGCGAATCAGCAAAGCCGGTTACCGCCGTCGGACGCTCATTCCATGTCACCGGCGACACCATCGAGTACACGCTACGAATGGCGGCGGTCGGCGAATCTTTGCAGCATCACCTAGCGGCAACTCTGCAACGCGGCTGAGTCACGCGCAATTCGGCAAGTTACCCGAGCATGACCTTTGATCAGCGCATTTGCCGGATCGAAACCGATAATTCATCTTTTCATCACGGCCCGGTAGCAGTTGTGTTCGAACACGCCCGCACATAGGGCAACAATTGTGTGTCGCTTACTGCCGTCGCCTGTTGCCGAAGTAACCGCCGTTCTACGGTGGTGCATCAGCTAATCCTCAGACAATCGAACGACCTGCCCCGCGAACACGTCGAAACCCTGAATGAGGGAGACGAACCATGAGGCGTTCTACTTTGATCTTGACCACGGCGGGGATGATCCTCGGCGGCGCGGCCGCCATCGACGTCCTCGACAGCGCGGCCACCGCCGCACCCGAGCCCGTTGTCAGCTACAACGTGCTGCACGACACAGCGACATCCCACACCGACAGCACATCGCTCGCGGTGGTGCGGGGTCTGCTGGCGACCGAGAACGCCGACTGACCCGACACCATCACGAATTCCGTACGGCCCGCAGGCCCGTTCGGCGGCGCGATCAGTAGCCGGCGGGTAGTGCGGCGAACATATCCCGGGTGACAGCCACCGCGTTGTCGGAACTGCCACCCTTCACCAGCAGTGTCGCGAAGGCGATATCCCCGCGATAGCCGATGAACCACGAGTGCGACCCACCGTCGACCTCGGCCTCGCCGGTCTTGCCGTAGACCTCACCTTGATCCCTGATGCGTTCGGCCGTGCCACCCGTGACCACCATGCGCATCATCGAACGCAGCCCCTCGACCACCTCCGGCGCGATCGCGGGCCGATCGCCGGTGATCTCGGTGGGCCTGCCCGCGATCAGATACGGCACCGGCGCGGCACCATGGGCGACCGTCGCGGCCATCACGGCCATGCCGAACGGGCTCACCACCACTCGGCCCTGGCCGATGCCGTCTTCGGCGCGCTGGACGAGCCCCTCGGCCTTCGGCACGGACCCGGACACGGTCGGTAGACCTTCGACCTTGTAGTCCTGGCCCACGCCGAGACGCGCCGCTGCCTCGGTGAGCGCGTCGGGTTCTAGCTTGCTGGCCAGCCTGGCGAAGGTGGTGTTGCACGAGCGTTCGTAGGCGGTGGCCATCGGCACTTCACCGACGGTGAACATGTTGTAGTTGGGGATGGTGCGCTCGCCGATGATGGTGCTGCTCGGACAGGCCAGCACGGTGTCGGGCGTGGCCAGCCCGGAGGCCATCGCCGCCGACGCCGTCACCGTCTTGAAGATCGAGCCCGGCGGGTACTGACCGCTGGTGGCCACCGGCCCGTCGCGGTCGGCGAACTTGTTCTGGGCCACCGCGAGGATCGCACCGGTCGACGGGCGCAGCACCACCATCATCGCCTGCTCGGTGCGCAGGTCGACCGCGTGCTGGGCGGAATTCTGCACGAACCGATCGATGCTCAGCGCGAACGACGGCGCGGGTTCGGCCACTTCCTCGTGCAGCACGTCGAGGTCGGCGCCGTCGGCATTGCGGGTGACCACGCTCCAGCCCGCCTTGCCGTCGACCTCGGCGATCACCGTCTTGCGGACCTGGGTGAGCAGGTCGGGCGCGAATTTGCGGTCGGTGGGCACCATGTCCCATTCCTGGGTCAGGGTCACGCCGGGCAGGCCGATCAGTTCGCCGCCGATGGTCTCGGCCTCGTACTCGTTGAGCAGGATCACGGTGTGCGCGCCGTCGGTCTTGCGCGCCGCGGTGAGGATGGACTGCGGGGTGTAGGCGACAGGGTCGATACGGCTCAGCGCCGCGGCGAGCGCACCGGCGACGCGGCTGGGGTCGGGGGCGTCGGCCACGGTGAACTTCACCCGCGAGATCTTGCCGGGGACCAGCACATCGCTGCCCGCGGCCTCGTTCACCCTGGCGCGCGGCGCGGGTCGGGTGCGCAACTCCATGCTCTGGGTGTCACCCAGTTTGGGGTGGATGTCGGCGGAGCTCCAGCGGACCAGCCAGCGCCCGTCACTGCGGCCCATCTGCAATTCGCCGGAATAGGTCCACTGACGACCCTTCGGCAGGGTCCACTCGTAGGTGTAGTCGACCGTCGCGGTGTCACCGTTGACGCGCGCGTCGCCGGTGCGGATCGACAGCTTCTCCGCCTGCAACGCCTGCCACGTCGAAGTCAGTGCCGCCGCGGCCTTCTCGGGTGCGGTGGTGAGCGCCGCGGCCGCGGGGAGATCGTGTTCGGCGAACGCCTCGGCGAAGGCGTCGGCGGCGGGCACCGGCCCCTGGGCACCGGAAGAACAGGCCGTCGCCGCGACAGCGAGGGCGGCCACCGCGCACGTGGTGAGCATCCGTGTCCTCATCGGCACCGATGGTAGCGGCGAAAAGCCCTCCGACCTCGGCGCCACGCGCCAAAGTTTCAGTCCAGCAAGACGGTTGCGAAGGTAGCGATCTGACGGAATCCCACCCGGCTGTAGGCGCGGCGGGCGACGCGGTTGTAGTCGTTGACGTAGAGGCTCGCCGTACGGCCCGTTGCCACAACAGCATTGGCGACCGAGGCGGTCCCGGCGGTCCCCACACCCGCACCCCGGAATTCGGGATGCACCCACACGCCTTGGATCTGGCCGGTGCGTCGCGACAGCGCGCCGATCTCGGCCTTGTAGACGACCTCACCGTCCTCGAAACGTGCCCAGGCCCTACCGGATTCGATGAGATTCTTGATCCGCCTCCGATAGCCACGCCCACCGTCACCCGTGCGCGGGTCGATGCCGACCTCTTCGATGAACATCGCGATCGCGGCGGTCAAATAGCGGTCGATCTCGTCGGGCCGCACGCGGCGCACTCCCCCGTCGGCGCGCGCGGCGGCCGGCCTGGCCAGTGCCAGCAGGGGCTGATCGGCGCGCAGTTCCCTGGCCGGGCCCCAGGCCGGGAGCAGCATCTCCCACAGCGGGAGTGCGAGTTCCTGCCTGCCGACCACCGAGGAACACACCCGCGGCCAGCGGCCTGCCCGATCGGCGAACGCGCGCAATGCCTGCTGGTCACCGCGCAGCGGCACCAGATTGGCGCCGGAGAAACACAGGGAGTCGGCCGGTCCGCCGCGGCTCCACAGCTCACCGGCACCGGTCCGGGAGTCGATCCCGAATTCCTGCACCCGGGCCGCGATCATGCACGACGCCACCGGGTCGGCGTCGAGGACGCGCAGCACCTCACCGACATCTCGCACGGCCACCGGGCGCGCGGGAGCGGTTTTGGACCGTCGCGTCGGCTCCAGCAGACTCCGCACGGCACAAGCCTGCCACGAAAGCACGCCGAGCGGTACGGGTCCGCCGAATCCGGCGGATGACTGTGCGGAAGCCGGTTCAGCTCACAGAGACAACGGGCTCAGTGCCCGGCTCCGCGTCCATCTGTTCGGCGATGCGCATCGCCTCTTCGATCAGGGTCTCCACGATCAAATGCTCGGGCACGGTCTTGATGACCTCACCCTTGACGAAGATCTGCCCCTTGCCGTTACCGGAGGCGACACCGAGGTCGGCCTCGCGTGCCTCGCCGGGCCCGTTCACGACACAGCCCATCACCGCGACGCGCAGCGGCACCTCCAGGCCGTCCAGACCGGCGGCGACCGCGTCGGCCAGGGTGTACACGTCCACCTGAGCGCGTCCGCACGATGGGCAGGACACGATCTCGAGCTTGCGCGGGCGCAGGTTCAGCGACTGCAGGATCTGGCTGCCGACCTTGATCTCCTCGGCGGGCGGGGCCGAGAGCGACACGCGGATCGTGTCGCCGATGCCCTCGCTGAGCAGCGCGCCGAAGGCCACCGCGGACTTGATCGTGCCCTGGAACGCCGGGCCCGCCTCGGTGACGCCGAGGTGCAGCGGGTAGTCGCTCTGCGCGGCGAGCTGGCGGTAGGCCTCGACCATGATCACCGGGTCGTTGTGCTTGACCGAGATCTTGATGTCGCCGAAGCCGTGCTCCTCGAACAGGCTCGCCTCCCACAGCGCCGACTCGACCAGCGCTTCGGGGGTGGCCTTGCCGTACTTCTCCAGCATCCGCTTGTCCAGCGAACCGGCGTTGACGCCGATGCGGATCGGGATGCCCGCGGCGCCCGCGGCCTTGGCCACCTCGCCGACGCGG
This sequence comes from Nocardia sp. NPDC055050, assembly GCF_053608345.1. NCBI lineage: Bacteria > Bacillati > Actinomycetota > Actinomycetes > Mycobacteriales > Nocardiaceae > Nocardia > Nocardia sp. NPDC055050. Next base: position 39,991 of record NZ_JBSGVG010000028.1, on the reverse strand, counting down.
CCGTCGAATTCCTTGATGTTGCCCGGGTTGACGCGCACCGCGGCGCAGCCCGCGTCGATGGCGGCGAAGATGTAGCGCGGCTGGAAGTGGATGTCGGCGATCACCGGGATCTGCGACTTCTTCGCGATCGTGGCGAGCGCGTCGGCGTCTTCCTGGCGCGGACAGGCCACCCGCACGATGTCGCAGCCCGAGGCGGTGAGCTCGGCGATCTGCTGCAGCGTGGCGTTGATGTCGTGGGTCTTGGTGGTGGTCATCGACTGCACCGAGATCGGCGAATCGCTACCGACGCCGACATTGCCGACCATCAGCTGGCGGGTCTTGCGCCGGGGTGCGAGAACAGCAGCGGGGGCGGCGGGCATCCCCAATCCGATTGTGCTGGTCACGTTCGGCTGCCTTCTTTCGTACGTTTCGCGGATCGACCTGGGTTGTTGATGCCGAGCTTAGTCGCGCAAGGTAACCGGGCGCCCTGTGAGGGGCACGACACCGGTCGTCTCACCTCAGGGCAGACGGATCGGGTTGACGATATCGGCGGCCAAGGTCAGCACCATGAACGCACCACCGATCACTACCGCCACATAGGTCACCGGGAGCAGCTTCAGATAGTCGACCGGACCGGCAGGGGCCTTGCCGAGCCAGCCGCGGATCGTGTTCCGGATCTTCTCGTAGAGCACCACCGCGATATGCCCGCCGTCCAGCGGCAGCAGGGGCAGCAGGTTGAATGCTCCCAGGAAGAAGTTCAAGCTGGCCAGCACCATAATGAACATGCCCCACAGGCCACGCTCGGCGGTCTCGCCACCGATGCGGCTGGCACCGTAGACGCTGACCGGGGTCTCCGGATCGCGCTCGCCACCGGTCACCGCTTCCCACAGCGCCGACACCTTCTGCGGCATCTTGGCGAGCGACTTCACCGTCTCGACGAAGAAATCACCGGTGAACGAGATGGTGGCGGGGATCGCCGCGATCGGGCCGTACTGCTTCGGCTCGGCGTAGTCGGGGCCGACGCCGACCGCGCTCACTTCACGACTCGCGCCTTCCTTGGGCGAGCGCATGACCCGTTCCGGGGTGACCGGGACCGTCAGCGTGGTGCCGTCGCGTTCGATCGTGTAGGTGAACGTGCCGGTCTGCTTCTGGGTTTCGGCCTGGAACTGCGCCCAGGTGCTCACCTCGACACCGTTCACGGCCTTCACCACGTCACCACGCTGCAAACCGGCGCGCTGGGCGGGTCCGTCGCCGGTGCAGGGGGCGAGGGTCTTCTGCGGGGTCTCCTGCGCGACACAGCTCATGGTGCCCAGCGCGGTGGCAGGCGGCTGCTCGAGCTGGGGCAGGCCCCAGCCGACTGCGAGGACCATCAGCAGGACGAACCCGAGCAGGAAGTTCATGCCGATGCCGCCGAACATCACGACCAGGCGCTTCCAGGTCGACTGGCGATACATCGCCCGGTCGACCTCCTCCGGTTCGAGCTCGTCGAGCGCCGTCATGCCCGCGATGTCGCAGAAGCCGCCCAGCGGCAGCGCCTTGAGCCCGTACTCGGTCTCCCCGCGACGAAACGAGAACACCTTCGGCCCGAAGCCGATGAAGTAGCGGCGCACCTTCATGCCGGTGGCCTGCGCGGCCCACATGTGCCCGCACTCGTGCAGCGCGATCGAAATCGTGATACCGAGAGCGAACAGTGCGAACCCCAGCGCGAAAACCATGTGGGCCCTTCTCTTTGGCGGCTGGCGCCGCGTGTTTTCGGCCTCGTAACCCCGAATCCGAGGGGCGATACTGCGCCTGCGGCGTTCCGTCACGCCCCTCGGATCCGGGGCGGCCGAAAACGTGGTGGTCTCGTTGTGGTCGTCAGGTCAGGACGTTGTTTCACCGTCGATGGTCTTCGCGGCGTACTCCCGTGCCCAGCGGTCGGCCGCGAGGACGTCGTCCAGGGTATCGGGTTCGGCGTGCCAGCGGTCGGCGGCCTCTACCGCGCGGGTGACGGTGCGCACGATGGCGGGGAAGGTGATCTTGCCGTCGAGGAAAGCTTGGACCGCGACTTCGTTGGCGGCGTTGTAGACCGCGGTGACGCTGCCGCCCGCTTCGCCTGCCTGCCTGGCCAGGCGGACGGCGGGGAAGACCTCGTCGTCGACCGGCTCGAAGGTCCAGGTGGAGGCGGTACCGAAATCGCAGGCGGCGGCCGCGCCGGGGATGCGGTCGGGCCAGCCCAGCGCCAGGGCGATGGGGAGTTTCATGTCAGGGGGGCTGGCCTGGGCCAGGGTGGAGCCGTCGGTGAAGGTGACCATCGAGTGGACGATCGACTGGGGGTGGACGGTGACGTCGATCCGGTCGTAGGGCACACCGAACAGCAGGTGGGTCTCGATCAGTTCCAGGCCCTTGTTCACCAGCGAGGCCGAGTTCAGGGTGTTCATCGGGCCCATCGACCAGGTCGGGTGGGTCTTGGCCTCCGCGGGGTTCACCGATTCGAGCATCTCGGTGCTCCAGCCGCGGAACGGTCCACCCGACGCGGTGAGCACGAGGCGGTCGACCTCCTGCGCGCGACCGCCGCGCAGGCACTGGGCCAGCGCCGAGTGCTCGGAGTCGACGGGCACGATCTGGCCGGGCGCGGCCGCCCGCGTCACCAGGGAGCCGCCCGCGACCAAGGATTCCTTGTTCGCCAGCGCCAGGCGGGTGCCCGCGTGCAGGGTGGCCAGCGTGGGTTCCAGACCCAGCGAACCCACCAGCGCATTGAGCACGACATCGGCGTCGGTGCGGCGGACCAGTTCGGTCACGGCGTCGGGGCCGCCGAGTTCCAGCCCGAGCGCCTGGGCGGCGGCGGGATCGGCGACGGCGACATTGCGGGTGCCGGTGGCGGTCATCTGCTCGGCGAGCAGGGCGGGGTTGCCGCCGCGTGCGGCCAGCCCGACCACCTCGAAGCGGTCGGGGTTGGCGGCGATCACCTCGAGCGCCTGGGTACCGATCGAACCGGTACTGCCGAGAAGCAGCACCTTCACCCGATCGGTGGACGGGGAACTGTCGTGCGTGGCACGCGTTGCGGGGTGGGACACGGGCCCATTGTGGCAGGGCTGCTGGCTACGACGGACGGTCGTATGCCACGATATGCTCACTCGCCCAACCAGAACTCGAGCCCTTAGGAGCGATCGTGGCAGCCACGGACCTCGATAAAGCCAGCACCGAGCGTGCCGTCGCCACCAGCGTCGACCCCGCCGAGGTGCCCTCGGCAGCATGGGGCTGGAGCGGTGAGTCGCGCAAGACCTTCCGCATCGCGGGTTGGGTCGTCATCGTGGCCCTGCTCGGGATGACCATCGGCAACCACAAGGGTCATGTCGAGGACATCTTCCTCGTCGGCCTGGCAGGCGTGATGGCGATCATCCTGGTCGTCGATTCGCTCACCCAGCGGATGCCGAAGTAGTTCTTCGACGACACGTACGTCCACGCCTGCGGCAATCACCATGCGCCGCAGGCGTTTTCGTGCGTCAGCGGCCGCGCCGGGCCGGTTTGCGGCCACGCGCGACCGGCTTCTTCGGCGCCGGTTTCTTGGCCGCGGGCTTCTTCACCGCGGGTTTGCGCGCGGGCGCCGTGGCGCGCTGCTCCGGTTCCGCGACCCCGCCGCGCGAGCTGTTGGCCGAGCGGCCGCGCACGATGCCGACGAACTCCTCGAGCAGATCGCTGTCGGTCCCGGCAGGCCAGGCCAGCGCGATCTCGGTGAACTCGGTGTCGCTGATCGGGCGGTAGACCAGGTCGCGGCGGTGATGCAGGCGCGCGATCGATTGCGGCATGATCGCCGCGCCGCCCACGGCGGCGACCAGGGCGAGAGTGTCGACGGCCTGATCGAGATCGGCACTGTCCTGGATCGTCTCGTCGGCCAGATCCGCCGGGTTGATCGTCTCGAGCAGTGACAGCGCGTCGTCTTTCTGCACGACCGCGACCGGCGTCTCCTGCCACAGCGCGATCGCGTTGGTCGCGGTCCGGTCGATGGGCAGCCGGACGAAGCACAGGTCGACGCGCCCCTCGCGCAGCACCGACTCCTGCTCGCCCTGCGCGACGCCGACCACCTCGAGCGGGTGGTCAGGTAGCCGCTCGCCCCAGCTCCGCGCCCACTTCGACACCGTCACTCCCGGCACGAACCCCACCCGCAGGCTCGCGGGCGCGTCGGGCTTCTGCTCCCGTTCGGCTTGCTCCCGCACCCGGATCAGGTCCCTGGCACGCGCGAGCAGGGCGGTGCCGTCGTCGGTGAGCTGGGTGGGCGAAGCGCCCGGCACGAAGACGCGGGTGCCGAGCTCTTCTTCCAGCTCGATCACGGTGGCGCTGAGAGCCTGCCGGGGGATCCGCAGCGCCTTGGCGGCGCGGGCGAAGTGCAACTCCTCGGCGACCGCGACGAAACGACGCAACCGGTCGAGGTCGATGGAGTCGGCGGCGGTGACGTCGAAGTCGCTCATTCTGACCAGAATATGGCACCCGCCGATCGGGTCGACGAGCCGATCAGAGGTTGGCCAGCAGCGCGATCACGCCGGCGATCACGATGACGACGACCAACAGGACCGCGTAGGCGCCCAGTGCCGATCCCCAGCCGCCCCGTTGCGGCGGCGGATTCGGGATCGGCACCGGTTGCTGCCGATACTGCGGCGGGGGCGCGTACTGCGGCTGCGGCATCCGCGGGGGCATCGGAGCGGGGTTGTACTGCGGGATGGGAGTGCCCGTCGAGCTCACCGGGCGCATGGGCTGCATGCCGACGAACGGCTGCGCGTGCGACCCCGAGGTCGGCCGGGCGATCGGGCGGGCACCGGTGGTTCCGGTGCGCACCGCACGCTGCGCGGCGTCGACGAACTCCTCGCACGAGGTGAACCGATCGGCGGGTCGCTTGGCCAGCGCACGCGCCATCACGGCGTCGAGCACCGGCGGCAGGCCCGCGCGGCGCGGACTGATCGGGGGTGGCGGCGCTTGCAGATGACCGGTGATCACCGCGGCCGGGCTGGTCGATTCGTAGGGCGCGCTGCCGGTCAGCAGTGTGTAGAGCGTGCATGCGAGGGAGTACTGGTCGGCGCGGTGATCCAGCGCGGCGCCGGTGAGCTGCTCTGGCGCGGCGTAGGCCAGCGTGGCGGTGAACGATCCGGTCTCGGTGAGATGACCCGAATCGTCGCGCAGCCGTGCGATGCCGAAGTCGGTGAGATACACCCGCTCCTGGCTGCTGGAACGCGCCAGCAGGATGTTGGCGGGCTTGACGTCGCGGTGCAGCACCCCCGCGCGATGGGCGTAGTCGAGCGCGGCGGCGGTCTCACCGATGATCTGCAGCGCCCGGTCCGGCGGCAGGGAATGCGGATCCAGCGAGGAGGCATCGATCCCGTCGATGTACTGCATGCTGATCCACAGCTGATCGCCCTCGACGCCGCGGTCGAACACGGTGACGATATTGGGGTGGTCGAGCTGCGCGACCAGGTCGGCTTCACGCTCGAACCTGGCCCGGATCTCCTTGTCGGAGAACAACTCCCGATTCAGCAGCTTGAGCGCCGTCCATCGGGGCAGACGCGGGTGCCTGGCCAGATACACCGATCCCATCCCGCCCTGACCCAGCTGCCGGTCGATCGTGTAGCCGGCGAACACCGTCCCGTCAGAAACCACTCTGACCCCCGAATCTCGCTCTTCGTCCGACGGCCTGGACCCTACCAAACGCCAGGACCCGCGAATCGGTGCAGTACACCGCTGTGTGGCAGGTTCAACCCAGTGGAAAGCGGGCGATGTCGGCGAGGAGAACAGGCATATCGGCCTCGACTGTGGTGAAAGCCGAGCCGCGCTGGAAGACCAGCACCCATCGTTCTCGCGCGGAATCGCTGAAGGTGGACACCACGGCGGAGCCACTGTATCCGCCGTTGTAGGCCTGTTCACGATGGTGGTCGGTACGCGAGCCGGTCGAGGTGTTTCCCTTGTCACCGGTCTCACCACGAAACCGATTCACTGCCTCGACTGCGTCTGCCGCGGTCGCGAAGGCGTAGAAGAAATAGTCGGTATCGGCACTGTCCAGACTGCCGCACGACCATTTCGCGTCTGCCTCCTGAAACGTCAACTCCCACAGGAGTTCGTTCCGGATCTTCGTGTTCGCGTACGCCGAGCACTCACGACCCTCGAATCCGGGGCCGTCCGCGAATCCGGTCGGCACCATCTGGGGAAATGCCTGCGACATCGCGGCCAGATCTTTGTGCGCACGCGATCGTTCCAGCATGTCCGAAATCCAGGTGCTCTCGTCCTGCCACACCCAGGTGACGGCGCCGCCGATGATCAGTGTCAAGGTCAGCAACACCGCTGCGACTACCCGGCCGCCCTTTCGTCGCGGCACCGGCGCGCGGTAACCGGAGCTTCGCGGCATCGGCGGCGGTGCGTAGCCCGGGTTCGGCTGGGGCGCGGCGAAGCGCGGCGCGTGCCCGCCGTCACCGTACGGATTCGGCTGGGGGTGTCGGGGCACCGAGCGCGCACCGGCGAACACGGTGGGTTGCGCACCGGTGCCACTCAGCGCACGGCGTGCGGCAGCCGCGAATTCGGCGCAGGAGTCGAATCGGTCGGTGGCGCGTTTGGCGAGGGCGCGGGCGAGGACCGCGTCCATGGCTGCGGGCAGATCCGGTCGACGGGCGCGCAGCGACGGGGGTGGGGATTGGAGGTGTCCCTGGATCACCTGCACCGGGTTCGGCGCCTCGAACGGGGCGACGCCGGTCAGCAGCGAGTACAGGGTGCAGGCCAGGGCGTACTGGTCGGCGCGTGCTCCAATTGCGCGGCGAGGTCGGCCTCGCGCTCGAACCTGGCACGAATCTCGTTGTCGGCGAACAGCTCCGGATTCAGCAGCTTCAACGCGGTCTGCCGAGGCAGGCGCGGATGCCGGGCAAGATACACCGAACCCATCCCGCCGCGCCCCAGCTGCCGTTCGATCGCGTACCCGGCGAAGACGTCCCCCGTCGCAAGCATGGTCCCCCGTTGTCCACCGAAGCAGTGCCCGGCCTTCAGCGAATATCCCCGCCGCCGACCAGCACCAACCCTAATCGGCGCGAGGACAGGGCACTACACCCCGGCTCAGTCCTCCACCCGCACACCCATCGACCGCGCTGTGCCCGCGACGATGCGCATCGCCGCTGCGACATCGTCAGTGTTCAGGTCGGGGAGTTTGCGGATCGCGATGCGGCGCAATTGATCCCGGCTGATCGCCCCCACCGGTTTGTGCCCGGGCTGCGGGGAGCCGGGGTGGCCGAGAGCCTTGCGGATCAACGATGCGGTCGGTGGGGTCTTGAGCCGCATCGTCCAGCGTTTGCGGGCGTCGATCGTGATGACGGCCGGAATGATCTCGCCACGCCGATCCGCGGTGGCGGCGTCGTAGCGCCGTTTGACCTCGAAGGGCGCGACGCCGGTCGGACCGAGCATCTTGCCGAGGATCATCAGCGAGGCGTTGCCCGCTTCGAGCTCGAGAGTGACTGTGACAGAGGCTGTTTCGCGCGCCATAGTCAACGATCTCGGATGCACGCGTCGATCCGGTCCCACGACGGTAACGCCTGGGCCGCAACCCGCTCCAGCGGTTCGGTTCGCCTGATCCCGATTCGCCTGTCAGTCTGTGGGCGTGAAACGGGACGTTTCCGCTCGCCTGGAGGTCGCGGTCCATGCCGATTCGGTGCTGCAGTGTCAGATCGCTGTCGCCCGCCAGCCAGGACTCGATCTCATCGAGTCCATGACATGCTCGCTCGACGGTGAGTTCCTCACGCCGCGCGAAGTGGTCGGTCCGCACGGTTCCCGGATCCACGTGCTCGACGTGCGCGCGGGGACCCTCCGGATCGACTATCAGGCGACCGTCCTGGGCACCGCCGTCCTCGCGCCGCCGTCCGACTACGACCTCGCGCTGTACCGGCGGCCGAGCCGCTACGCGGAGTCGGACAAGCTGCTCGGCTTCGCGGCAGCCGAATTCGGTTACGGCATCGCCGATCCCGAGGTGGCCAACCGCGTCTCGTCGTGGATCGGCAGACGGATCACCTATGTCTCGGGCAGTAGCACGCCCATCGACGGCGCGGTCGAGACACTGCTCTCCGGCACCGGCGTCTGCCGCGACTTCTCGCATCTGATGGTCGCGCTGTTGCGCGCCGTCGGCGTCCCCGCCCGGGTCGCCGCGGTCTACGCGCCGGGCTGTGTGCCGATGGACTTCCACGCCGTCTGCGAGGCCTACATCGACGGCGAGTGGCGCACCTACGACCCGACCGGCCTCGCGCCGCGCTCGAGCCTGGTACGCATCGCCACCGGCCGCGACGCCTCCGATATCGCCTTCCTGGACAACCACGGCGGCGACATCACTTTGAACTTCATGTCGGTCAACGCCTTCGTCGCGGGCCCACTCCCCTACGACGACTTCATCGCACCGAGCAGCATCGTCTGAGCTCGGACACGTCTCCCCGAGCTCATCACGGCGGCGAGGGCCCTAGCCCTCGGCGGCGAGCTGACCGCAGGCGGCGGCGATCTCCTGGCCGCGGGTGTCGCGCACGGTGCACGACACGCCCTGGGCGATCACGCGACGCACGAACTCCTTCTCGACCGGCTTGGGGCTGGCATCCCACTCGCTGCCCGGTGTCGGGTTGAGCGGGATCAGGTTCACGTGCACGAGCGGACCGAGCGCCTTGTGTAGTTTCTTGCCCAGCAGATCCGCCCGCCACGGCTGGTCGTTGATATCGCGGATCAACGCGTACTCGATCGACACGCGACGCCCGGACTTGTCGGCGTAATACCGTGCGGCGTCGAGCACTTCGGCGATCGACCAGCGATTGTTCACCGGCACCAGAGTGTCGCGCAGTTCGTCGTCGGGGGTGTGCAGCGACACCGCAAGCCGCACCGACATGTTCTCGTCGGCCAGCTTGCGGATCGCGGGCGCCAGGCCGACGGTCGACACCGTCACCGACCGCTGCGAAATACCGAGCCCGTCGGGAGCGGGCGAAGTGATCCGGCGAACCGCGTTCACCACCCGCTTGTAGTTGGCCAGCGGCTCGCCCATCCCCATGAACACGATGTTGGACAGCCGTCCCGGGCCGCCGTGCACCTCGCCGTCACGCAGGGACGCCGCGGCGGCACGCACCTGGTCGACGATCTCCGCCGTCGACAGGTTGCGAGTGAGCCCCGCCTGCCCGGTCGCGCAGAACGGACAGGCCATTCCGCACCCAGCCTGACTGGAAATGCACAGCGTGTTGCGGTCGGGGTAGCGCATGAGCACGCTCTCCAGCAACGTCCCGTCGTGCGCCTTCCACAGCGTTTTGCGGGTGTCGCCCTCGTCGCAGGCGATATTGCGCACCACCGACAGCAGCGGCGGGAACAGCGTCTCGCCGACCTTCGCGCGCACATCGGCGGGCAGGTCGGTCATCAGGGCGGGATCGGACTGCAGGCGACCGTAGTACTGACGGGCCAACTGGTCGGCACGGAACTTCGGCAATCCCAGCTCCTGCACCGCGGCCTTGCGTTCGTCCGAATCGAGATCGGCGAGGTGGCGCGGCGGCATACCGCGGCGCGGGGCATCGAACACGAGGGGCAGGGAGATGGCCATAGTTTCACCATTGTCCCAAACGCCACGTCGGACCTGCCACGCCGGGCGACGTTATCGAGAAGATGCGTGCGTGAGCCATAGCAGTCGGCCATGATCGAACCATGAGTACACATGCGGAATCCGGTGCGTCACCGGCCGAGCACGACCCGCCGGCGACCGATCTCACCGGCAAGCACAGCAAGCCCGCCGAACCGGCGAAACCCGCGGCCGCGCCGGTACCCGTCCCGCGCGACGCCGTGCACGGGTCCCGCACCGGCTACACCTGGATCGCGTTGCTGGCCGCCGCCCTGCTCGGCATCGTGCTGCTGACCTTCATCATCCAGAACCTCGACAAGGTCCGTACCAATCTGCTGTTCTGGGATTTCGAACTGCCGCTCGGTATCACCGTGTTGCTGTCGGTGATCGCGGGCGCGCTGGTGATGGGTCTGGTCGGCGGGGTGCGCATTCTGCAACTGCGGCACGCCGCCAAGCGGTCGTCCTGACGCTGAGTCGATCAGATCAGCGCGCTGAGTACCAGCCAGGAGACGAACGCCGAGGGCAGCATCGAGTCCAGGCGATCCATGATTCCGCCGTGCCCCGGCAGCAGCGTCCCCATGTCCTTGATGCCGAGTTCCCGCTTGATCTGCGACTCGATCAGGTCACCGATGGTCGCCACGGCCACCAGGCCGACACCGAGCACCACACCGATCATCGAGTTCGCCTCGAGCAGCAGCGTGACGGTCAGCAGACCGCCGATCACGCTGAACACCAGCGACCCGCAGAACCCCTCCCACGACTTCTTCGGACTGATCGCGGGCACCATCGGATGCCTGCCGAACAGCACACCGGCGACGTAGCCGCCGACATCGGAGCACACCACCAGGATCATGAAGGTGAGTACCCGGAGATTGCCGTCGGGTTCGAGCAGCAGCAGCGTCGAGAACGCGGCCAGCAACGGAATCCAGGTGAGGGTGAACACGGCGATCGCCGTGTCACGCAGGAAGTTCTTCGGCGCGGTACTGAGGCCGTGGTCGAACAGACGCCACACCATGCACACCAGCGCGGTGGCGGCGAACGCGCCGAGCACCCCACCTGCCCCCCACGGCCAGCCCAGCCAGAACACCGCCTGACCGCCCACCAGCAGCGGAATCCGCGGTACCAGCACATCGGCTTCGCGCAGCCGCTTGGTGACCTCCCAGGTCGCCACGCCGACGCCGATGCCCGCGACCGCGATGAACACCTTCGGGACGAACAACAGGATCGCGATCAACGACAGCCCGAGCGTCAGCCCGACTGCCAGTGCCGCCGGCAGATTGCGCCCGGCCCGTGAGGTCGGGGCGGGCGGCTGCTCGTCCTGCGGCGCGGCCGCGGTCTCCTCGACCTTGTCCGGCATGGGATCCGGTGCCGCCCCGGTGGCGGCGGCGTCTTCGGCCACGATTGTCCCGTCGCTCAACTCGTCGTTCCGTTCATCCCCCGCACGAGCGGGACTGGCGAGATCTGGCGCTCAGACCTCGAGCAGTTCGGCTTCCTTGTGCTTGACCAGCTCGTCGACCTGGGCCACATACTTGGCGGTGGTCTTGTCGAGCTCCTTCTCGGCGCGCCCGACCTCGTCCTCACCCGCTTCGCCATCCTTCTGGATGCGACCGAGTTCGTCCATCGCCTTGCGGCGGACGTTGCGAATCGAGACCTTGGCGTCCTCGCCCTTGCTCTTGGCCATCTTGACCATCTCGCGGCGGCGTTCCTCGGTGAGCTGCGGCACCGAGATGCGCAGGATGTCGCCGTTGTTGGTCGGGTTCACGCCCAGGTCGGAGTTGCGGATGGCGTTCTCGATCAGGCCGAGCGAGCTCTGCTCGTAGGGCTTGATCACGACCATGCGCGGCTCGGGCACGGTGATGCTCGAGACCTGGGTGATCGGGGTGAGCGAGCCGTAGTACTCGATCAGCACACGGGTGAACATGCCCGGGTTGGCGCGACCGGTACGGATGCTGCCCAGGTCGTCCTTCGCCACCGTGACGGCCTTGTCCATCTTCTCTTCGGCATCGAAGAGCGCTTCATCAATCACGACCGAATCCTCCACAGCGTCGTCATCGTCATCGTCCGCGGGTGCGGGGTCACGACCGAACCAGGGTGCCGATGGGTTCACCGGCGACCGCGCGGGCAATATTGCCCTTGATCAACAGATTGAACACCAGCATCGGCATCTGGTTGTCCATGCAGAGACTGAACGCGGTGGCATCGGCCACCTTCAGGCCCTTTTCGATCACTTCCTTGTGGGTGATCTCGGTGAACATGCTCGCATTCGGGTCGACGCGCGGATCGGCGTCGAACACACCGTCGACCGCTTTCGCCATCAGCACCACGTCGGCGCCGATTTCCAGCGCGCGCTGAGCGGCGGTGGTGTCGGTGGAGAAGTAGGGCATGCCCATTCCCGCGCCGAAGATCACAACGCGGCCCTTCTCGAGGTGGCGCTTGGCGCGCAGCGGCAGGTAGGGCTCGGCGACCTGGCCCATGGTGATGGCGGTCTGCACGCGGGTGTCCACACCCTGCTGCTGAAGGAAATCCTGGAGGGCCAGGCTGTTCATCACGGTGCCGAGCATGCCCATATAGTCGGAGCGCGCCCGCTCCATGCCGCGCTCCTCCAGTTCGGCGCCGCGGAAGAAGTTGCCGCCGCCGATCACCACGGCCACCTGCACGCCGGTCTCGACGATCTCGGCGATCTGCTCGGCCACGGTCTGCACGACGTCGGGATCGAGGCCCACTCCGCCACCACCGAACATCTCCCCACCCAGCTTGAGCAGCACCCGGTTGTATCCAGGGCGGTCGTTACCCGGGTCGGTCATGGGTGTCGGTCTCCTTCGGCGAGGTCGAGAGCGGGGCGAGCAGGCGGCATCCATCCTGCCCTATCAGGTTGCGGTCACCCGGAAGTGGGGTCGGTCGATCCATGAGGAAAGCCCCTCCGGCGCGGCATCACACCGCGCCGAAGAGGCTGTTCGTGAAGTTCAGGCGGATCAGGCCTGGCCGACCTCGAAACGAGCGAAACGCTTCACGTTCACGCCCGCCTCTTCCAGAAGCGCCTTGACGGTCTTCTTGGAGTCGGTGACGGCGGACTGCTCGAGCAGCACGACGTCCTTGAAGAAGCCGTTCACGCGGCCTTCGGTGATCTTCGCCAGCGCGGCTTCGGGCTTGCCCTCTTCGCGCGCGGTCTCCTCGGCGATGCGACGCTCGTTGTCGACGACATCGGCGGGCACCTCCTCGCGAGTCAGGTACTTGGCCTTGAGCGCGGCGACCTGCATGCCTGCGGCACGCGCGGCGTCGGCAGCGGCGTCGCCGGTGCCTTCGTACTCCACCAGCACGCCGACGGCGGGCGGCAGGTCCGAAGCGCGCTTGTGCAGGTAGGTGGCGACCGGGCCGTCGAAGGACACGACGCGACGCAGTTCCAGCTTCTCGCCGATCTTGGCCGACAGCGCCTGCACGGCGTCGTCAACGGTGCCGTCGGTCAGCTTGAGCGCCTTGAGTGCGTCCAGATCGGCCGGCTTGGCCGCGGCGGCCGCGGTCACGATCGCGTCGGCCAGCTGCTGGAACTCGGCGTTCTTGGCGACGAAGTCGGTCTCGCAGTTGATCTCGACCATGACGCCGTCCTTGGCGATGACCAGGCCTTCGGCGGTCGCGCGCTCGGCGCGCTTGCCGACGTCCTTGGCGCCCTTGATGCGCAGCACCTCGACGGCCTTGTCGAAATCGCCGTCGGAGTCGGCCAGCGCGTTCTTGCAGTCCATCATGCCGGAGCCGGTGAGCTCCCGGAGCCGCTTCACATCAGCAGCGGTGTAGTTCGCCATCGGGGGCGAGCCTCCTCGTGTGTGGGGTGCTTGGGTGTTAACACCACCTTGCCGACCGCTTCTGAATTCAGAAGGGCCGGCAAGGTGAACGTAGTGCTACCGGTCAGCTCAGAAGTCGGCCGGGGTGTGCTGTGCCGGGTCGGCCTTGACCTCGGCCTCGGCCTCGGCCGGGGTCTCGACGGCCGGGGCCTCGGTCGCGGCAGCGACATCGGCTTCGGCAGCCGGGGTCGCCGAGGACAGGAGCTCCTGCTCCCACTCGGCCAGCGGCTCGCCTGCGCCGGCTTCGGGCTTCGCGTCGCCGGAAGCCTGGCCCGCGCGGGCCTGCACGCCCTCGGCCACCGCGGAGGCGACGACCTTGGTGAGCAGTGCGGCGGAACGGATCGCGTCGTCGTTACCCGGGATCGGGTAGTCGACCAGGTCGGGGTCGCAGTTGGTATCCAGGATCGCGATGACCGGGATGTTCAGCTTGCGCGCCTCGCCGACGGCGATGTGCTCCTTGTTGGTATCGACGATCCAGATGGCCGAGGGAACCTTGGCCATGTCACGGATACCGCCGAGGGTGCGGTCCAGCTTGGTCATCTCACGCGTGAGCATGAGGATTTCCTTCTTGGTGCGACCCTCGAAGCCACCGGTCTGCTCCATCGCCTCGAGTTCTTTGAGGCGCTGCAGGCGCTTGTGCACGGTGGAGAAGTTGGTGAGCATGCCACCCAGCCAACGCTGGTTGACGTAGGGCATTCCGACGCGCAGCGCCTCGGAAGCGATCGACTCCTGGGCCTGCTTCTTGGTACCGACGAAGAGGACGGTGCCACCGTGGGCGACAGTCTCCTTGACGAACTCGTAGGCCTTGTCGATGAAGGTCAGCGTCTGCTGCAGGTCGATGATGTAGATGCCGTTGCGGTCGGTGAAGATGAACCGCTTCATCTTCGGGTTCCACCGACGAGTCTGGTGGCCGAAGTGCGCGCCGCTGTCGAGCAGCTGCTTCATAGTTACGACAGGCATAGCCTTCGTATCTCTCTTTCGTTGCCGGTTGTCGCGGTCGATCGGCGATCGACTGCCCTGGCGCCACCGAAACCGCCGGACCCGATTCGAAGAATCCGGGACCAGCCGACGATTTCCCTGTTCATCCGCTGGAGAACTCGCGCTGACATGCCCTCGCGGACCGTCTGCATTGCGAGCGACGACCGGATGGACGAGCACGGGTGGCGCGCGAAGTCGGTCCGTGCTGTGCACACGCATTGGCTGCTGAGCACAAACCGCTTGTTCAGTCTACGCGGAGCAGGGCCAGGTCCGAAATCGCCCCTGCGCAACGACCGCCCATTTCGCGGATGAAGTACGCGATATCCACATGCGGGAACGTTGTCCACATTCCCGAAATCGTTGTCCCGGTGGGGTTGTCCGGCGCCCAGAGTTGGGGCATGAACACTGTGACACGCACCCTGATCACTACATTTCCGCTGCTCTTCGCGGCGGGGGTCGCTGCCGCACCGGCCGCGGCACACCCTGAGAGCGGTGCTCCACCCGCAGCTCGACCTTCCGCTACCGACGTCGCACCAACGGTCCCACACCCCAGCGACCCATCGCCGATATGCGCCGGTGGCGGGGCACGCGGGGCCGTGGTCCTGGCCCACCCACCCGAGCGGGTCGGCCAGGCGACTCGCCCATCGCAGCGTGCGGCCGCGCCCGGCACGGTGCCGACAGCGCCGCCCGCGCCCAACCCACAGAACGCGCCCACCTCGACAGGCCGACCAGCGGCGGCCGCTGTTCCCGTTTCGATCATCCTCGCAGCGGCGGTAGCTGTGGAACTCCCGCCGAAGGCGGTCACGGAAGGTGCGCGCAGGAGTGGTTCGCCTGTCCAGCCGCCGGAGCACCCGTCCGGCGCCGTCTCGTGCGGCCGGGAATCGAATGTGGTTCCGGTGACCGTGCCCCGACCGGAACTCGTTCCCGCGCCTGTCCCGGTGCAGGTGACGATTCACGATTTCGGATCCGCGCCGGCACGACCGCAGGGTATGGATCCGAGTGCCGGGGCCCGGTCGGAGATAGGGATCAGGGTGCTGGCCGGAGGCGGGAACGGGTCGGCGGCGCAGCTGCCCGCGGTTCTGCGGGAGATGCTGCGGGCGCTGGCGGCGCAGCAGCGGGTGCCGACACCACGACCGCACCGCTGAGGCCTCGATGCTCGCGACCCACGACGGTGGGCTGAAGATGGCGGGTCGCGTTCTTCGGCCCGGTTGGTCCCGACCCCGCTCCACAGCGTGGCCGACTCGCGCCAACCGGCCCGGTCGGTCTGACGCCGTGGTGTGGTCGACGAACCGAGCACCCCGTCATCGACCTCGACCTGACGCCATCACATCAGCGACCCGCCTGTACCGGGTCGACCAGCCCTGGCCCGGCTGTTATGCGTGGTCGGCGGCACCCGATCATGGCCGGCGTCCTCGCATTCCCGACCAGCTGCGACGCGCGGCGCTTCGGGTGCGGTCGATTTTCCGGGGAGTACTCGGGGTCGTCTGTCCGGTGGCCATTGTGCTCAGTGGCGCGGTACCGGCCGGTGCGGCGGAAGCGGGGCCGTTCGGTTGGCCGTTGCGGCCGCGGCCGGCGGTGGAGCGCCGGTTCGACAAGCCGGAGCGGAATTGGCTGCCGGGGCATCGGGGAGTGGATCTGGCGGGTACCGCAGGGCAGGCGGTGCTGGCGGCGGGGGACGGCATCGTGGTGTTCGCGGGGGAAGTGGCGGGCAAACCCGTGGTGTCCATCGATCATCCGGGCGGCTTGCGCACCACGTATGAACCGGTGACGGCGAAGGTCGCGGTGGGAAGCCGGGTGGTCAGGGGTACGGCGATCGGCACGCTGGTGACCGGACACGAGGGGTGTCCGGTCACCGCGTGCCTGCACTGGGGAGCCCGACGTGAGTCCGGTGCCCACAACCGGCGCGAGTACGTCGACCCGCTCGGACTCCTGCACGAGGTGCCGGTCCGGCTGAAACCGCTGGATCCGTGATGTGACGAAACGCTCCGCCACCCCGCACCTATGACAGCCCGGAGCGGACGAGAATCGAGGTGTGTCCGAGAAATCAGCGCCTTTCACCTATCCCGACGTGGGCGCCACCCGCGCCACGATGCCCGACGGGTACCACCGGTTCCGGAATCGGCGGCCGATCGGCCACGGCCGCGATCTGTTCGAGCGCGCGGCCGCCCACATTCTCGACTTCGGAATTCAGAAGGGCGTCGGCACCTTTCGCGGCGCCGATACCGAAACCGCACAGCCCGGAACCGAGTTGACCGTCGTCCTCCGCATCTGGCCACTGAACATCAGCGCGCCCTGCCGTGTCGTCTACGTCCTCGACGAACCCGACCGCCGAGGTTTCGCCTACGGCACCCTGCCGGGACACCCCGAGGTCGGCGAGGAACTGTTCGCCGTCGAATACGACCCGACCGACGACACCGTCTACGGCCTGATCACCGCCTTCTCCCAACCGGGTGCCTGGTACGTCCGTCTCGGCGGACCCGTCACCCGGCTGATCCAGCGCTGGTTCACCCACCGCTACCTGAACACCTTGCCCACCAACGACTGACGTCGCGGCCCGGCCCGCCCGGGTACGGCCGTCAGCGCAGCGCGGCCGGCGCGTCGGCTTCGGCGCTCAACCGATCGCGGCGATCGATCGCGCCGAGTCGGCCGTAGTCAGATGCCGCGCAACGTCTTTCGTCGATCTCCCGACGGACGATCGCTTCGATCTCGACCTCGGTGAGGTCGCGGCGAACGGCCTCGGCCGCACCGAGGCCGACTGCGCTTTCCTCCACGGCGCCGGCTCGTACGTCACCGGCATCGATCGCCTCCGCGTTGTCGATCGCCGCCAACGCCGAACGCAGCGCCGTGACCGCACCGAGGTCACGGGCCTTCATCGCAGTTTTCAACGCGGCGCGCAGCCGCTCGCGCAGGGAAGTCACGTCCACCACAGTATTTCTGACAACGCCACCGGTGCCGAGTACATCGCAGGGCGAGCGCGCGCTACCCGTTGAGCACTACGGTGACTGCCGCGATGAGGGCGACGGTCGCAACGGCGAGGGTGGTGGTCGCGACGAATCGGTGCGCGGTGCCGCAGTGTCCGCGATCGAGTGCGCGGCCGCGCGACCAGCCGACTCCGGCCACGAGCAGGGCGACCGTGGCGGCGGCGAGCGGGACCGGCCATGCCGGCCAACCGTCGACAGTCGCCTCGTGCACGAAGAGCAGCGCGCAGCCGGTTGCTCCGAGAGAGGTGCGCCGCCAAGCCAAAGCGGTGCGCTCCATCGCCAGGGTCGGTGCGGTCACGACAGCACGACCGCCACACAGGCGAGCACGGCGACGATCGCGATACCAGCCGACAACACGGGAACCAGGACCGTTCCTGGCAACGGTCGCCCGGTCCGCATCGCGAGATCGACCCGGCGCCAGTGCCGGAAGGCAGCGAGCGCGACGGCCAGCGCCATGATCAGGCAGATCATCGAGATGGCACCGGCGAATCCGGCCAGCCGAGTCGGCTGCACGAGGGTGTGCACCGCGACGCCGCCGGCGAGCAGACCGATCGCGGTCCTGATCCACGCCAGAAACGTCCGCTCGTTGGCGAGGGTGAACCGATAGTCGACCTCCTCCTCGCCGTCGTCCGATTCGGCCCCGACCTCGGGCAACGTCACGACCACCACCTCCTGCCCCCATCATGCGCTACCCCCATCCACCCACGGATGATCCGCACGAGCGCGGCGCCGATCAGGTTGTCGCCGCTGATCTGTGCGGTGCCGGCGCCGCGCCGATCGTGCGCACTCCGTGACAAGGACGCGCGCGGGTTCCCGGCCCCCGAGACACTCCCGGAGCGGCACTGTTCCGGGAGCCGACTTCCCAGACCGGACACGAGAATCGGCACGTTGCGGGCCAGACCGAGGTCACCTGCCGACGGGTGGGATCGGGCGTAAACCGCTCCAAGGCGACCGGTCGCCGGGTGGGCCGGCCGCTGACCGCTCGAGTAGGTCGGCCGCGCACGGGACCTGGCCGAGAACCCACTCGACACGATCAGCCATCGAAGTCGACCGGACCGAAGACCGACTCGACACGGTCAGGCGCGGGGGTGGGCCTGGTCGTGGACTCGTTTGAGGCGCTCTACGGAGACGTGGGTGTAGAGCTGGGTGGTTGCCATGCTGGCGTGACCGAGGAGTTCCTGGACGACGCGCAGGTCGGCGCCGCCTTCGAGGAGGTGGGTGGCGGCGCTGTGGCGGAGGCCGTGCGGGCCCATGTCGGGAGCGCCGGGGATCGCGGCGATGACGTCGTGGACGACGGCACGCGCTTGGCGCTGGTCGAGGCGGCGACCGCGCTGGCCGAGGAACAAGGCGCGGCCCGAGTTGCTGTTGACCAGCGACGGCCGGCCCGCCCGGAGCCAGGCCTCGAGCGCGGTGTCGGCCGGACCACCGAACGGTACCGAGCGCTCCTTGTTGCCCTTGCCGAGCACACGCACCAGACGACGCTCCCGGTCGATGTCGTCGAGATCGAGACCGCACAGCTCGCTGACACGAATCCCGGTGGCGTACAACAACTCCACCACCAGCCGATCCCGCAGCGCCATCGGATCCTGCTGCGCCGCCCCGGATTCCGCCGCGACCATGGCCTGTTCGGCCTGACCACGCCCGAGCACCGCGGGCAACACGCGATGGGCTTTCGGAGCCTGCAGGCGCAGCCCCGGGTCGACACCGAGCCGCCCGGTCTCGGTCAGCCACGCGGTGAAAGTCCTTGCCGCCGATGCCCGCCGAGCCAGGGTCGTCCGGGCCACCCCCGCCGCCGCCAGCTCGGCCAACCACGACCGCAGCAACGGCAGATCCAGCTCCCGCACCGCCGAATCCGCCGACCGCGCGTACAGATGCTCGAGCAACGACCGCACATCCCCCAGATACGCCCGCACCGTATGCGCCGACCGATTCCGGCCCAACCGCAGATGCCGCCCGAACTCGGTGAGCAACGCGGTCAGGTCATCAGGCAACACATCCATGACCCAACCGTGACCCTTCCCGGTCCCCCACGCAACCCACCACGCCGCCGAGCCGACCGAACGGTCCGCTTCCCCGTACTGCTCGTCTTTGCACCGTCGCCGCCCGGCCTGCGAAGCACTCAGTCGCGATCCCACTCGACCATTGCCGCGCAGCCGGGACAGACCTGCACTCGCCGAAACGTCGATGTCCACACGTCACGCGACCTGCGCTCGCCTGAAACGTCGATGTCCACACCTCACCCCCGCTGGGCGCCCACCGTGTCAGCTGGCCCGTCGACTGGATGTCCGAAACCAGCCACCGGAATCGCAGCCGACCAGTTCGGCGAGCTCCAGGCTCGGCAGGACCGCTCGAACCGTGGCCAGGTCCAAGCCGGACTGCTGAGACAGTTCGCGAGGTAGACGCGAGCCGAGGGTGGGTAGAGCCGCGTAGATCTCAGCTTCAGCACCGCGCAGGTGGCCGGCGCGGTCCGTCGAGCCGCCTTCGCTGAAAGGGAGGCGGAGGGGACCCGCTTCGTCGATGATGTCTTCGGCTCGGGTTACCAGCAGCGCCTCGCCGTCTCTGATCATGCGATGACAGCCTGCCGAGGAGGCCGACCCGACCGGCCCCGGCACAGCCATGGCCGGCCTGCCCAGTCTGCGGGCCCATTTCACGGTGTTGCGAGCGCCGCTGCGCAGCCCTGCCTCGACCACCAGAACCCCGTCCCCGAGCGTCGCGATCAGCCGGTTCCTCGCCAGGAACTGATGTTTCTGCGCCGAGATGCCCGGCGGGTATTCGCTGACGACCAGACCACTGTCGGCGATGGCGGCGAGCAGGCGGTCGTGCTGCGCCGGATAGGGACGGTCGACACCGCACGCGAGGACCGCGACGGTGGTTCCACCGACGGCGAGGGCCGCCCGGTGCGCCGCCGCGTCGATGCCGAAGGCCGCTCCGGAGACGATCGTCCAGCCCCGGCCTGCCAGGTCGCACGCGATCTCGCTCGCCACCTGCAACCCGTATCCACTGCTACACCGCGAACCGACCACCGCGACAGCACGTTCGGACGCGGTGTGGAGCGAGAGGGGACCCCGCGCCCACAGCACCAGCGGCACCGCCGCCTCGCGATCGCGCTCGCTGTCGAGTTGGTCGAGTCCGAGCATCCGCCAGCCCGGCCATTCCTCGTCGTCGGGAGTGATCACCCGCCCGCCCAGACGAGCAATTGCCTCCAGATCCGCTGCTGCCGAGTCGATCTCACGCCGCATCGCGGTGGGACCACGCAGTGCCGCGGGCAACTCGTGCTCACGGACAGCACGCGCGGCCTCGCACACCCCGACCGAGGCGATCAAGGCCGACAGTGGCGCACACGGCCCCTGTACCACCCGCGACAGGTACACCCAGGCGAGTCGGCGCTCGTCCGGATCACCGTAGAGATCCACCACGTCGCCGACCGCACGCGATTCGCTCATTGCGCACCTCGCTGCCGGAAGTTCAACGACGACATCACATCCTGCACCGTGGGCAGCTCCCCTTCGCGCAGGTCGCAGACCGTCCAGGCGACCCGGATGGCCCGGTCGGCGCCACGGGCCGACATGCGCCCCAGCCGTAAGGCCGTCTCGATCGGCGCGATCGATTCCCGCGGCAACGTGAATCGCTTCCGCAGAATGTGGCCCGGCACTTCGGCATTGGTCGCCCACCCGTCCTCGCTCCACCGCTGCGCCGCGCGGGCTCGCGCCCGGGCCACGCGTTCGGCCACCGTGCTGCTGCTCTCGGCCTGTTCGTCGCCGAACGTCGCACCGGCCTGCCCGTGCATCTGGACCCAGATATCGATGCGGTCGAGCAACGGTCCCGATAGTTTGCCCAGGTAGCGGCGTCGTGCCAGTGGCGCGCAGATGCAGTCCACATCGCGTGCCGGAGCGCACGGACAGGGATTGGCCGCCAAGACCAGCTGGAAGCGGGCCGGGTACCGGGCAACGCCGTCGCGCCGGGCGATACGCACTTCCCCCTCTTCGAGCGGAGTCCGCAGTGCCTCCAGGACTTTGGTGCCGATCTCGGCGCATTCGTCGAGGAACAGGACCCCGCGATGGGCCCGGCTGACCGCGCCGGGACGGGCCATGCCGGAACCACCGCCGATCATGGCGGTGACCGACGTCGAATGATGCGGCGCGACAAAGGGAGCCAACGTGAGCAACGGCTGCTCGGCCGACAGCGATCCCGCCATCGAATGGATCGCGGTCACCTCCAGCGATTCCGCTTCCGACAGCGGTGGCAGCAGTCCCGGAAGACGTTGTGCCAACATCGTTTTGCCGATCCCGGGCGGCCCGGTGAGCAGCAGATGGTGTCCGCCTGCCGCAGCGACCTCCAGCGCCCAGCGCGCCTCGTCCTGTCCGACGACATCGCTGAGGTCACCGCACGGGACCTGTGTCCCCGGCACGACGCCGTCGGGTTCGAGCAGCTGGCCCTCCCCGCGCAGCCAGGCCACCACTGCCCGCAGACTCGTCGCCCCGAGCACCTCGATCCCCTCAACCAGGCCCGCTTCGGCCACCGCCTCGGCGGGCACGACCACCGTGGGCAGCCCCGCCCGCCGGGCCGCGATCACCGCGGGCAGCACCCCGCGCACCCGCCGAACCCGCCCGTCGAGCGCCAATTCCCCCAGCAGCACCGTTTTCACCAGCCGCTCGCCGGGCACCACCCCGGAGGCGTCGAGCACGGAAACCGCCAGCGCGAGGTCGTAGACACTGCCCACTTTCGGCAGCGTCGCAGGCGAGAGGGCCAGGATCACCCGGCCGTCCGGCCACTTCTCCCCCGTGTTGGCCACTGCCGAACGCACCCGATTGCGCGATTCCTGCAGGGCGGTATCGGGCAGACCGACCAGATTAACCGAGGGCAGACCCTGACCGATGTCGGCCTCGATCTCCACCAGCTGCCCGTCGACCCCCGTCACCGCGACCGACAGCGCCCGTCCGAGCGCCATCAGAACGCGCCGGTCAGATGTTCGATGACCGGCCCGCGCCCCCGCGGCATCAGCACCGACACGACGTCGAAGCGGATGCGCCGCCACGGCCCGTCCTGTTCGGCCAGCCACAGCAGCGCCAGCCGGCGGATGCGCTGCTGCTTGCTGAAGGTGACCGACTCGGCCGGAGTTCCGAACCCCAGCCCGGACCGCGTCTTCACCTCGACGAACGCGGTGATCGACGGGTCCTGGACGATCAGGTCCAGCTCACCGTATCGACACCGCCAATTGCGGCCGACGATCTCCATCCCCGACTCGCACAGATACTGCGCGGCCAGCTTCTCCCCGTACGCCCCGAGCGCCTGTTTGTGTGCCATGAGCGAAAGCATGGCCACAGACGCTCACGTGACTATCCCCCGCGACCTGGGCAAACAGAAATCCTGTGGATAACCGCGCCCCTGTGGACAACTACTCCGGCAGGCGCAGGTCCGGCTTCTCCAGCTCCTCGATGTTCACGTCCTTGAACGTGATCACCCGAACGTGCTTGACGAAGCGTGCCGGGCGGTACATATCCCACACCCACGCATCGCTCATCCGCACTTCGAAATACACCTCGCCGTCGGCGTTCTGCGGACGCAGTTCGACCGAATTGGCCAGGTAGAAGCGCCGTTCGGTCTCCACCACGTACGAGAACTGGCCGACGATGTCCTTGTACTCGCGGTACAACGACAGTTCCATCTCGGTTTCGTACTTCTCGAGGTCCTCAGCACTCATCGGGTGGGACGTCCTCCTGCTAGCAGCGCCGCGTTCATTGGTGACATCATCGCGCATGTGCCGCGCGAGTAGCCACTCGGCTACCTCCGGGCGCCTCGAGCTCGCGCACATTCCGCCAGGAACGGCGGTGTTCTGTGCTCGGCCCGAGCTGCCGCAGGGCGGCGGTGTGCTCGGGCGTGTTGTAGCCCTTGTGCGCGGCGAAACCGTAGCCGGGTAGCTGGGCGTCGAGCTCGACCATCATCCGGTCCCTGGTCACCTTCGCCAGGATGCTCGCGGCCGCGATGCAGGCCGCGGTGCCGTCGCCGCCGATCACCGGCAGCGACGGTGCGGGCAGGCCGGGCACCTTGAATCCGTCGGTCAGGATGTAGCCGGGGGTGTGTTCGAGGCCGACGACGGCTCGGCGCATGCCCTCGATATTGGCGACGTGGATCCCGATCGAGTCGATCTCCCACGCAGGTACCACCACGACGCTCCAGGCCAGCGACAACCGCTGAACCACCGGGAACAGCTCCTCACGAGCCGCCTCCGTGAGTTTCTTGGAGTCGTCGAGCCCGGCGAGCTTGTCGTAGGCCTTGGGCGCGAGCAGGCACGCGGCGACCACCAGCGGACCCGCGCAGGGTCCGCGCCCCGCCTCGTCGACACCGGCCACCGGCGCGAGGCCACCGCGCACGAGCGCGGCCTCGAGCGTGCGTAGTCCCGCCGCCCGGCGCATCACCATCCGCGGCGGCCAGCTGGTCCGATCCTGCCCCACAGTTCGATTGTCCCGTCGCGTCAGTTCGACTGGGTGTTCCGGGTGCGCGTTCGCCCCGGAACACCCCTGCTCAACGTGTCAGTTCTCTTGCGCGTTCCGGGTCTTCACCCGGCCCAGAACACTCATCCTCGTCGCGTTAGTTCTCTTGCGGGTTCTGGGTCTTCACTGGGCCCATCCGGTTCGGCGGCCAGATCTTGAACACCGTTTTGCCGCGGACGTTGTCCACCGGCACGGTGCCCTGTAGATCGTCGCTGACGTGGGCGCGCGAATCAGCCGACTCGTTGCGGTTGTCGCCCATCACCCACAGATTGCCCTCCGGCACCTTCACCGGGCCGAACACCCGGCCCGCCGGGTACACGGCGTTGGGACGGTCGGTGTACCAGGGGTAGTCCTTCTTGATGTACGGCTCGTCGAGCGGTTTGCCGTCGACCATCACGCGCCCCTGCGGATCACAACACTGCACGGTTTGCCCGCCGACCGCGATCACGCGCTTGACCAGATCGTTCTCGTCCGGCGGGACCAGCCCGAAGTAGGACAGGAAGTTCTGCAGACCGCGCACGACAGTGTTGTCCGAACGCACCGACTTGTAGTGCCCGTTCCACGATGGCGGTCCGACGAACACCACCACGTCGCCCGGTCCGGGTTCGGAGCCGTAATAGCTGATCTTCTGGACGTAGATGCGATCACCGATCAGCAGCGTGTTCTCCATCGACTGCGAGGGGATCACATACGGCCGACCGACGAAAGTCACCATCAACGCGGCGATCACCGCTGCGATCACGACGAGTATCGGCAGCTCCTGCCAGAACGGGCGCTGCTTCTTGTCGCCGCGCTTTTTTCTGCGCCGCCCGCCTTCGTCACCCGAATCGGACACCGACACCGACTCACTTTCGTCTGCCACGCCGAACAGAGTAGCCCGGCACCCTGACGTGAGTCGGGTACCGGGCTACCTGAAGAATTCTGGTACTGCGAAGTGCTACTGCGAGATCAGCGCTTTTCCTTGATCTTGGCAGCCTTGCCGCGCAGGTCGCGCAGGTAGTACAGCTTGGCGCGACGCACGTCACCGCGGGTCACGACATCGATGTGGTCGATGTTGGGGCTGTGCACGGGGAAGGTGCGCTCGACACCGACGCCGAAGGACACCTTGCGGACCGTGAAGGTCTCGCCGATGCCGCCGCCGTGACGCCGGATCACGACGCCCTTGAAGACCTGGATGCGCTCCTTCGAGCCTTCGATGACCTTCACGTGCACGTTCAGGGTGTCGCCCGGACGGAAGTCGGGGACGTCGCTACGCAGCGACTTCTCGTCGACGAAATCAAGGGTGTTCATTTTCCACCTTTTCGGATTCTTTGCGTGAACAGAGGAACCTGGCGGCACTCGCGCGCTCGACCGGTTCATGCTCAGAACAGGAGTGCTCTCGGACATGACTCGTCCAAGGCAACCGGTTCATTGTGCCAGACCTGGTAGCCCTGATCGAAATCGGGCCTCACTGCTCGTCGGTCTGGTCGGTTCGGCGGCGGGGCAGCAGGTGCGGATGCGGCGGCGGTGCCGAGGGCGCCGGGACGACGGTACGCGCCAATTCCGCCTCGGCTGCCGTACGCGCGTGCTCGACGTCGGGCTTGCCCGCGATCAGGTCCTGGATGAAGATCTTCGCGCGGATGACCGGGCGACGGTAGCGCCGCTCCCGCGCGACCGCGCGGTTCATGGTCTTGGGCCGGTGACCGTAGCGCCAACGCGCCCACGGGGCGCCCGGCCTGCTCAAGCGCACCGCGCCGACCAGCAGCAGCGGCGTGAAGAACATGCCGAACAGCCCGGTCCAGATCTTACCCTTGGCGATCACGATCGCGGCGAGCACCAGATTCACTGTGATCGTGATCACCACCCCGACCCGCACCCCGACACCACGCGATGCCCGGAAGTCGTCGTAGTCCAGAAACGTCGCCGGTTGGACGCCGAGCAGGAGCAGACCGGTCACGGCGAAGGCGACGAAGACGGCGTCCACCGAGGTTCGGCCCTGCTCGGACCAGTAGACATCACGCAGATAGAAGATCAGCGCGAACTCGTCGAGTACCAGCGCGGCGCCGATCCCGAAGATCGCGGCCAGCACGCTCGAGGTGACCTGGGTGGAGTCCTCGGCGGTGGCGATCAGCCCGATGCCCGACAGCAGCACGGTGATCACGCCGAACACCATGTGGTGGATGTGGGTGTCGCCGGCTTTCACATTGCCCGGCCACCAGCGCACATTGGCCCGGATCATCCGCACACTCACCCGGATCACCACGAAGCCGAGGATGAACCCCAGCAGGAAACAGAGCAGGGGCAGGCGGCCGTGCGCGATCACCGCTTCCTCGAGCCACCGTCGCATGCCGCCCGCCCTGTCGTCGAGTTGCTACCTACTTGTTGCCGAAACCAGCCGCGCGCAGGGCGTCTGCCATCGAACCGCTCGGTGCCGCAGCCTGCTTGCGCTGGTTACCGCCGCCGTTGCCCTGACGCCCCTGTCCCTGGTTGCGGGCAGGCGCCGGACCACGACCGCCTTGCTGTCCACGACCCTGACCGCGCGGCGCGCCACCTCCACGATTGTCCCCCTGCGCGGGCTTGCCCGGCTCGTCATCGAGCCGCAGGGTGAGCCCGATCCGCTGACGGGCGACGTCGACCTCGAGAACCTTCACCTTCACCACGTCACCGGACTTCACCACTTCGCGCGGATCCTTGACGAAGGTGTGCGACAGCGCCGACACGTGCACGAGACCGTCCTGATGAACGCCGACATCGACGAACGCGCCGAACGCGGCCACATTCGTCACGACGCCCTCGAGCACCATCCCGGGCTTCAGGTCGGCGACCTTCTCGATGCCCGCGGCGAACTCGGCGGTCTTGAATTCCGGACGCGGGTCCAGGCCCGGCTTCTCCAGCTCGGCGATGATGTCGCTGACGGTGGGCACACCGAACTTCTCGTCGGTGAAGTCGCCGGGCTTCAACGCGCGCAGAGTGCTGGTGTTGCCGATGACCTCGGCCATCTCCCGGCCGGTGTGCTCGAGAATGCGGCGCACCACCGGATAGGCCTCGGGGTGCACGGCGGAGGTGTCCAGCGGGTCGGCACCGCCGCGGATACGCAGGAAGCCCGCGCACTGCTCGAAAGCCTTCGGCCCCAGGCGCGGAACCTCGAGCAGGGCCTTGCGGCTGTTGAAAGGCCCGTTCTGATCACGGTGGGCCACAATGCTTTCCGCCACCGACGAGGAAACACCCGACACGCGCGAGAGCAGCGGCACCGAAGCCGTGTTCACGTCGACACCGACGGCGTTCACCGCGTCTTCGACGACCGCGCCCAGCGAGCGCGCGAGCAGCGTCTCGGATACGTCGTGCTGGTACTGGCCGACGCCGATCGACTTCGGATCGATCTTCACCAGTTCGGCGAGCGGGTCCTGCAGACGCCGGGCGATGGAGACCGCGCCGCGCAGCGACACGTCCATGTCGGGCAATTCGGCCGAGGCGTAGGCCGATGCGGAATACACCGAGGCGCCCGCCTCCGACACCACGATCTTGGTCGGCTTGTTCTCCGGAATCCGCGAGATCAGTTCCACCGCGAGGGCATCGGTCTCGCGCGAGGCGGTGCCGTTGCCGATGGCGATGAGCTCCACACCGAAGCGGGCGACGAGCGCGGCCAGCACCGCGAGGGACTTCTCGGTCTGCCCCTGCGGTTTGTGCGGGTAGATCACCTCGGTCGCGACGGCCTTACCGGTGGCGTCGACGACGGCGACCTTCACGCCGGTGCGGTAACCGGGGTCGAGGCCCATGGTGGTGCGGGTGCCCGCGGGTGCGGCGAGCAACAGGTCGCGCAGGTTCGCGGCGAACACGTCGACCGCGTCCTTCTCGGCCGCCTGGCGCAACCGCATCCTGGTGTCGATACCCAGGCTCACGGCGAGCTTGGTGCGCCAGGCCCAGCGGACGGTGTCGAGCAGCCAGGAATCGGCCGGACGGCCCTTGTCGGCGATGCCGAAGGCGACCGCGATGCGGCCCTCGTAGAGGGTGCGCTCGCCGGGTGCCGGTTCGTCGGTGTCGGCTTCGAGATGCAGTGTGAGCATCTCCTCCTTCTCCCCGCGCAGCAGCGCCAGGATCCGGTGCGAGGGCAGCTTGTGGAAGGGCTCGCTGAACTCGAAGTAGTCGGAGAACTTGGCTCCCGCCTCCTCCTTGCCCGCGCGCACCGTGGAGGTGATCTGGCCGCGTTTCCACATCAGCTCACGCAGCTCACCGACCAGGTCGGCGTCTTCGGCGAAGCGTTCGACCAGGATCGAGCGGGCGCCGTCGAGCTGTTCGGCGGTGTAGGCGGCCGGATCGGTGCCCGGGTCGCCGATCAGCGCGTCGGCCACCGGCTCGTGTCCGGCTTCGCGCGCGATCTGCGCCTTGGTGCGGCGCTTGGGCTTGTACGGCAGGTAGATGTCTTCCAGGCGCGCCTTGGTCTCGGCGAGCATGAGCTGCGAGTGCAGAGTGGGATCGAGTTTGCCCTGGCCGCGAATGGATTCGATGATCGCGCCGCGGCGCTCGTCGAGCTCACGCAGATACCCGAGCCGTTCCTCGAGCTGACGCAACTGGGCATCGTCGAGGCCGTCGGTGACCTCTTTGCGGTAGCGCGCGATGAACGGAACCGTCGAACCACCGTCGAGCAGTTCGACGGCGGCGCGGACCTGGGTCTCGCGCACCCCCAGTTCATCGGCGATCCGCCTGCCTACGCTGGCGATGGTGGTCGTGCTGTCGGCGATCTCGGGCGCTGTCGTCACAGCCGCAGAGACTACAGCTCATGACCGACACCGCGCTGGCACCCAGGTCAGCGGATTGTCCGCACCTCGGGTTCGGTGATCGGGCGATCCAGCACGGTGTCGGTGCGTTCGCGCAGGAATTTGTCGAACATCGCCGCGACGTAGCCCCGCACGAGCGACGCCATGCGATCCGGATCGATGGCGCCGAGGTAGGTCGACGCGGCGGGCCGGGCGACGGCGGGCACCAGCGACGGCATGTCGGTGAAGTCGTAGTGCGCCGAATCCGCTATGGCCAGATGACGTTTCCAGCCGGTGGCCCCCTGCCAGAACGCGTCGAGGGACGGATTCGCATCACCGACGTCCTCGATCTGCTCGCTGGTCAGGACCAGGGTGGGCCGATCGACGCCCTCGGTCACCGCGCGGCCGAACGCCTCGTCCACCCCGATCTGTCCGTCCATGTCGACGGCCGCGTCGATGCGGCGGTCCTCGTGCATGGCCTCGACGGCGGTGTACCCGCCCGACGAATGTCCGACGGCGCCGACCCGGTTCAGGTCGAGCACCCGGCCCAGATCGGCGGGTAGGGGGTCGGATTCGGCATCGGGGTTGGTCCCCGCGGCCAGCCCGGCGAAGGAGTCGAGCACGAACCGGAGATCGAGCAGCCGTGCGGCGATGTACTTCTCGCGGATCGCGGTGTCGAAGCCGTTGGGCGCCGGGGCGGGCCGCACGAGCCGGCCGCCGGGGAACTCGACGGCCGGACCGGTTTCATAGGTGTGATCGATGGTCACCACCACGTAGCCGCGCGAGGCCAGGTCCTCGGCGAGCCCGGTGCCCAGAATCCGCGAGACACCGGCGCCGGGGGTGTACAGCACGACCGGGTAGGCGCCCGCCGCCTGCGCGGGCGCCTCCCGGTGGGCGTGAGTCAGGGCGCCGGGCAGCTCGATGCCGAGTTCGTCCTCCAGTCCGGGGATCAGTTCGGTCGACGCGTAATGCGCACGCGGGTAGCGATTCACCTCGGTCGCCGGGTAGAACACCGAGACCATCAGTTCCCTCGACCGGTCGGGCTGGAACGGATCCGGCCGTGCGTCGTCGACCAGGTGCAGCGTCGTGGCGCCGACCGGCAGAGTTGCACTGGGACTCGGGAGAACGCCGACCCCGCCCGGCCCGGCGCCGGCACCACCCGCACTCGACGCGACCACCGCGCAGACCGACATCGACACCACCACTGCACGACGGAACACCGTCTCCCCCATCATTGTTCAGTACCATCCCGAACGCCCGACCGTCGCGAACACGCTAGCAACAAGCACTGGTGCCCGCGACGGATCGAGCCACGGTGCGTTCCAGCCGCTCAGCCGAGGATGTCCCTGGCAAGTTCGCGCATCTCGGCCTTGCGCACCTTGCCGGTGACCGTCATCGGGAACTCGTCGACCACGTGCACATAGCGCGGGATCTTGTAGTGAGCCAGGCGTCCGGCGCAGAAGGTGCGGACGGTGTCGGCGTCGAGGGGTTTCGCGCCCTTACGGAGACGGAGCCAGACCATGAGCTCCTCACCGTATTTGGCGTCAGGGACACCGATGACCTGGGCGTCGACGATATCGGGGTGGGTGTAGAGGAACTCCTCGATCTCGCGGGGGTAGATGTTCTCGCCGCCGCGGATCACCATGTCCTTGATCCGGCCGGTGACCGCGAGGTAGCCGTCCGCGTCCATGACGCCGATGTCGCCGGTGTGCATCCAGCGGGCGGCGTCGATCGCCTCGGCGGTCTTGTCGGGCTGTTCCCAGTACCCGAGCATCACCGAGTAGCCGCGGGTGCACAGTTCGCCCGGTTCGCCACGCGCCACGGTGCGCCCGGTCTCCGGGTCGACCACCTTCACCTCGAGGTGCGGGCCGACCCGGCCGACGGTGGCGGTGCGCCGGTCGATGCTGTCGTCGCGACGGGTCTGCGTGGACACCGGTGAGGTCTCGGTCATGCCGTAGCAGATGGACACCTCGCTCATCCCCAGCCGATCGATCACCCGTTTCATCACCTCGACCGGGCACGGTGAGCCCGCCATGATGCCGGTGCGCAGGCTCGACAGGTCGTAGTCGGCGCCGGAATCGAGTTCGGCCAGCATCGCGATGAACATCGTCGGCACACCGTAGAGCGAGGTGCAGCGTTCCGCGGCGACAGCGGCCAGCGCCGCGGCCGGGTCGAACGACGGCGACGGAATCACCGCGGTCGCACCGTGGGAGGTGACCGCGAGATTGCCCATCACCATGCCGAAGCAGTGGTAGTACGGAACCGGGATGCAGACCCGATCGGCCTCGGTGTATCCGCACAGTTCGCCGACGAAGAACCCGTTGTTGAGGATGTTGTGGTGGCTCAGCGTCGCGCCCTTCGGGAAACCCGTTGTTCCCGAGGTGTATTGGATGTTGATCGGGTCGTCGGCCGACAGCGTCTCGGCGATCGCACCCAGCCGCTGCCTGTCCGGCTCGGTCTCGGCCACCTGCCGCCACGGCTCGGTGCCGAGAATCAGCACCTGTTCCAGGGCGGGACAGTTCGGCCGGACCTGCTCGATCATCGCGACGTAGTCCGAGCTCTTGAACTCCGGTGCGGCGATCAGCGTGCGTACCCCGGCCTGGACGAGAACGTATTCGAGTTCGCTGGTGCGGTAGGCGGGGTTGATGTTGACCAGGATGGCACCGATCTTCGCGGTGGCGTATTGCACGAGGAACCATTCGGCGCAGTTGGGTGCCCAGATGCCGACCCGGTCACCGGGTTCGATGCCGTGTGCGGCGAGACCGGTCGCGACGGCGTCGACCGCCGCACCCACCTCGCGGTAGGTCCAGCGACGCCCTGCCGGGCAGTCGACGAGCGCGTCACGCGCGGGGTGGGCCGCGACGGCGCGGTCCAGATTCGCGCCGATGGTGTCGCCGAGCAGCGCGACCTCGTCGGGACCGCAGCTGTAGCTGAGTTCGGACATCACCGGATCTCCTTGCCGCGCAGCAGGAATCGCTGCACTTTGCCACTGGGCGTCTTGGGCAGGCTGTCCACGAAATGGACCCTTCTCGGATAAGCGTGGGCGGCGAACTCGTCCTTGACCAGCTGCTGCAGCTCGGCTGCCAACCCGGCGCTGCCCTCGATGCCGGGGCGGGTCACCACGAAGGCCTCCAGCACCTCACCGCGCAGTTCGTCGGGCATCCCGACCACGGCGGCCTCGGCGACCTGCTCGTGCAGAACCAGCACACTCTCGACCTCGAACGGGCCGATCCGGTAGCCCGCCATGATGATCACGTCGTCGTCGCGGGAGCTGAAGCGGAAGCAGCCGTCGGAATCGCGGGAGGCGACGTCACCGGTCAGATACCAGCGTCCGTCGGCGGTGAATCGGCTCGCGGTGCGCTCCGGATCGTCGAGGTAGCCGAGGAACCAGAGCAGCGGGCTGTGGTGGGTGTCGATGGCGACCCGGCCGATCTCACCGGGTGCCGCCTCGGTGTCGACGTCCTCGGCGAGGACCGCACAGGACCACCCGGGGAGCTGCCTGCCCATCGAACCGGGCGGGACGGCCACATCGAGGGCGGGGTGCCACGCATGGCAGATCACCATGCCGTGCTCGGTCTGACCGTAGTGGTCACGCACCGCAACCCCGAGTGTCCGCTGCGACCAGGCCACCACGTCCGGGGTCAACGGCTCGCCCGCCGACGACGCCCGGCGCAGGGCGAAGCCCTCCGGAGCCGGAGCGCTGTCGGCGCGCAACGCCCGATAGACGGTCGGCGCGGCGGCGAAGTTGGTGACGCCGAAGCGCTGCAACACGTCCCAGGTGAGTGACGCCGAGAACCCCGCGTGCAGCAGCAGGCTGCGCACGCCGGTGGCCAGCGGCCCCAGGATCGCGTAGTAGAGGCCGTACGCCCAGCCTGGATCGGCCGCGTTCCAGAAGACGTCCTCGGGGCGCACATCCAGGGCGAACTCCTGGTAGGCGTGGAACGACGCCAGCGCGCGCACCGGGATCGGCACGCCCTTGGGGGCTCCGGTGGTGCCGCTGGTGAACAGCTGGACCAGCAGGCCGTCGCCACCTACCGCTACCGGCTTCGCACGCGGGTCGTCGGACCGGTACCCGTCGAGCAGATCGTCGAAGCGCAGCGCGCCGGGGCTGTCGGCGTCACCGGCAACGATCGTCCGGTAGTCGGCCGCCGCGAGTTTCGGCGCCTGGTCGGCATCGGCGACCACGACCTTCGCGCGGCTCGCGGTCAGCCGGAACTCGACGGCCGGTGGCGCGAACGCGGTGAACAACGGCACGTGCACCGCGCCGCGGCGCCAGATACCCAGCAGCGCCACCACGAGCTCGACGGATTTCGCCATCAATGTCGCCACCCGATCGCCGGGTTCGACGCCGAGTTCGGCCAGCGCGGCGGCGAACCGGGCCGAGCGCTCCCGCAGCTCACCGTAGGTCAGGTCGTAGGCGCGCAGATCGGACTCGATCACCGTGAACGCGATCTGCCCGGCCGGGTGCCGATCGCAGAGCAGATCGGCCGCACAGGCCTCTGGTCGGTCGTAGTGGTCGAGCAGGTCGCGCACCCGCACGTCCAGATCGGTAGTCATCGCAGCTTCTCCTCATCACCCGGGTATCGGCCACCGGGTCTGCCCTAGAATGTGGCATAGCTCACGTGTCCCACTACCCCCGAAAAGGGGTGATCCATGACTTCCCTGTTGCGCCCGCGCGACGGTGACGCGCTGCGCGCCGAGATCCGCTGGGTGGCGGGACGGGCGAGCGTCCCGGTGGTGTTCGGCGGCGCGGTGGACGAGGACACCCTGCTGCTCACCGAGTTCGCCGGCACCGTCACCACCGGTCTGCGCGGGCTGTCGGTGCTGCGCACCTCCGGGCTCGGCGGGCAGGCCATGGAGTACCGCAGGCCCGCGTCGGTGGCCGACTATCGAGGCTCGTCCTCGATCACCCACCACTACGACGCCGCGGTCGTCGGCGAAGGGTTGCGGTCGGTGCTGGCCGTGCCGGTGCTGGTCGCCGACCGACCTCGCGCCGTGCTGTACGCCGCCACGCGTGGCACGGGCCCCCTCGGCGACCGCACCGCCGAGGTGATCCTGCAGGCGGGTAAGCGACTGGCCGCGGAGATCGCCGTCCGTGACGAGGTGGACCGGCGGGTCCGGCTGCTCGAGCTCGCGACACCGCCGACGACGACCACCCCCGCGGCGACCGAGGAGTTGCGCGAGATCCACGCCGAGCTTCGCGCCCTCGCGGCCGCCACGGGCGATCTCGCCCTGCGCGACCGGCTTTCCGGGGTGTGCGAACGACTGACCGGGGTGTTGACCGGCGAGTCCGCCGGCGATGCGCCGCGGTTGTCGCGGCGCGAACTCGACGTGCTCGCCCAGATCGCCCTCGGCTGCACGAATCAGGAAGTGGCGCTTCGACTCTCGCTCGGCGCCGAGACCGTCAAGAGTTACCTGCGGCAGGCGATGAGCAAGTTGGATGCCGGCACCAGGCACGAGGCGGTGGCTCGGGCACGGCGGCACGGCCTGCTGCCCTGACCGCCGCGACCCACGACCGCTTCGACCCCTGCGCCAGATGTGGGATATATCACCGCCATTCGGCCGCTGAATCCGCCGCAATGCCTCCGGCGCGACCGATCGGACCGGCAAGGTCTCACCTCGTGGGCGCGACACCCCACACCGAATGTCACCGAGCGCTCACTCGGGTCAGCGTCCAATCATCAAGGGACGCAGTGCCTGTACTGGGAACATCGGCGCAGCGTCCGTTCGGCCTCGTCGCGTCCGGCCCGACCGCGCCGACGGACGCTGGGACCGAACCCGTTCCGGATGGAACCAGCAACCCTCACTATGGACGATCGCACAAAGAACGACCTGGATGGATACCCAAATGTCTTTAGGGGAAAACAATCTCGGTCCCCGTCGCGCCCGGTAGCGTCGCTTCGATGACGGAGCCTTTTCAACTGGCCGGCCTCTCACTGGACTGTGACGACCCCGAGTCCCTCGCCCGCTTCTATCTCGGGCTGCTCGGTGGCCGTGTCCTGTGGAACGACGCGCACAGCGTCGGGATCCGAATCCCGTCGGGACTGACGGTCGCCGCGCAACGCGTCGAGGACTACTACCCGCCGCAGTGGCCCGGCACGGCCGCGGTGCACCTCGATCTCGCCGCCGACGCCGACCTCGATCTCTGCGAACAGCACGCCCTCGCGATCGGCGCCAAACCCGCACCGGTACAACCGGATCCGCGCTGGCGGGTATTGCTCGACCCCGCCGGGCACCCGTTCTGTATCACCACCCGGGTGATCCCGGGTTAGGTCAGGGCAGCAGGTCGGGACGGCGCTGCGCCGTGCGTTCCAGTGACTGTTCGTGCCGCCACGCGGCGACCTTGGCATGGTCGCCCGACAGCAGGATCGGGGGCACCTCGAGGCCACGCCACGACACCGGTCGGGTGTAGCTGGGCCCTTCGAGGAGTCCGTCGGAGAACGAATCCTCCTGGTGGGACTGCTGATTGCCGAGCACGCCGGGGATCAGACGCACCACGGCCTCGGTCATCACGAGCACCGCGGCCTCGCCGCCGATGAGAACGTAGTCGCCGATGCTCACCTCTTCGACGCGGACGCGGCGGGCGGCATCGTCGAACACGCGCTGATCGATGCCCTCGTAGCGCCCGCAGGCGAACACGAGGTGCTTCTCGGTGGCCCAGCGCTGCGCGGTGGCCTGGGTGAACGGCACACCGGCCGGCGTGGGGACGACGAGCAGTGCGTTGTCCGGGCACACCTCATCCAGGGCCTCGCCCCAGACGGTGGGCTTCATGACCATGCCGGGACCGCCACCGTAGGGCGAATCGTCGACCGATTTGTGCACGTCGTGCGTCCAGTGGCGCAGATCGTGCACGCCGATCGAGATCAGGCCCTTGTCGACAGCCTTGCCGAGCAGCGCGGTCCGCAGCGGCTCGAGGTACTCCGGGAAGATCGTGACGACGTCGAGTTGCACGAATTACTCCGGATCGAGCAGGCCCTCGGGCGGCGTGATGACAACCAGTCCATCGGCGAGCGAAACCGTCGGCACGATGGCGGTGACAAAGGGAATGAGAATCTCGCGACCGTCGTCGGCGGCACGCACCGACAGCAGTTCGCCCGCGGCCGAATGCAGCACCTCGGTGACCGTGCCGACGAGGGTGCCGTCGGTGAACTCGACCCGGAGGCCTTCGAGTTCGTGGTCGTAGAAGGCGTCGTCGTCCTCCGACGGCGGCAGCGAATCGCTGTCGACGACGAACAACGTGCCACGCAGGGCGTCGGCGGCGGTGCGATCGTCGATCCCGTCGACGAACACCAGAAGCCGGCCCGAGTGCTCTCGGGCCGACTTCACGGTGTAGTCACGGGTCGCCGAGGACTTCGGCATCCTGCCGCGCAGCGTGACGCCCGGCGCGAACCGGACGTCCGGTTCGTCGGTACGAACATCGACGACGAGTTCGCCGCGCACACCGTGCGACTTGGCGACCCGACCTACGACGAGTTCCATCTAGGCGTCGGTATCGACCACGTCGACCCGGATCCCACGGCCGCCGATGCCGGCGACCAGGGTGCGCAGCGCGGTCGCGGTACGACCACCGCGCCCGATCACCTTGCCCAGGTCTTCAGGATGGACGTGTACCTCGACGGTGCGTCCACGACGTCCGGTGAGCAGCTCGACACGGACGTCGTCAGGGTTGGCGACGATGCCGCGAACCAGATGTTCGACGGCATCGGCAACAACAGCAGTCATTACTCGGCAGCCTCGGTGGCGGCTTCCTCAGCGGCAGCCTCGTCCTTCTTGGCGGCCTTCTTCTTCGGGGTGACGGCCTCGGTGGTGGGCGCGTTGTCGGCAGCGGCCAGCGCGGCGTTGAACAGGTCCAGCTTGGAGGTCTTCGCGGCCTTCACCTTCAGGGTGCCCTCGGTGCCCGGCAGGCCCTTGAACTTCTGCCAGTCGCCGGTGATCTCCAGCAGACGCTGCACCGACTCGGTGGGCTGCGCGCCGACCGACAGCCAGTACGCGACGCGCTCGGCGTCGATCTGGATCAGCGAAGGCTCTTCCTTCGGGTGGTACAGGCCGATGGACTCGATGGCGCGGCCGTCACGACGGGTACGGGCGTCGGCGACGACGACGCGGTACTGCGGGTTGCGGATCTTGCCGAGACGAGTGAGCTTGATCTTGACAGCCATGCTGTTCAGTCTTCTTTCAGTAGTTTTGGTCACCACGCGATTCGGCGACCCGCATGGTCTGCGGGTCCGGTTTCGCGCATGCGTGCGTGACCGCCGCGCGGTACGTAACCGGAGACGGGCTGACACTGTCCAGGAAGGACGAGGGTTCATTCTGCCAGACGACCCGCCGCGCCCGGAAATCGCCTCCGCTATTGCCGTGCGACGCCGATTCAGCGGTGCCCAGTGACCGGATCGGGGGTCTTCACGACCAGGCCACGCAGCACGACCCATTCTGGGTCGGTGAGCGAGTGCGGGTTCACGCGGGGGTCGTGGGCGTAGACGACGAAGTCGGCCGGGGCGCCCTCGTCGATACCGGGGCGGCCGAGCCAGGTGCGGGCGTTCCACGACGCGGCGCCGAGAGCCTCGTGGGGTGACAGGCCCGCACCGGACAGGGCGGTGATCTCGTCGGCGATGCGGCCGTGACGGATGGAGCCGCCCGCGTCGGTGCCCGCGTAGATCGGGACGCCCGCCTCGTGGGCTTTGCCGACGGTGTCGCGAACGCGGCGGTGCAGGTCGCGCATGTGGGCGGCGTAGACCGGGAACTTCGTGGCGCTGTCGGCGATGCCGGGGAAGGTGTCGATATTGATCAGGGTGGGGACCAGGGCGGTGCCGTTGGCCACCATCAGTTCGATGGTGTCGTCGGCGATGCCGGTGCCGTGTTCGAGGCAGTCGATACCCGCGTTGATCAGGCCCGGCAGGGCGTCCTCACCGAACACGTGGGCGGTGACCCTTGCCCCGTTCGCGTGGGCGGCGTCGATGGCCTGCTTCAGGATGTCGTCACTCCACAGCGGGCGCAGGTCGCCGACGGAGCGGTCGATCCAATCCCCCACGATCTTCACCCAGCCGTCACCGAAGCGGGCCTGCTCGGCGACGATCTCGGGCAGGTCGCGCTCGTCGTCGAGTTCGATCCCGAGTTCGCGAATGTAGCGCTTGGGGCGGGCGATGTGTCGACCCGCGCGGATGATCCGCGGCAGCTCGGCGTGCTCGTCGATGAAGCGGGTGTCGATCGGCGAGCCCGCGTCGC
The DNA here is from genome assembly GCF_053608345.1 of Nocardia sp. NPDC055050. NCBI lineage: Bacteria > Bacillati > Actinomycetota > Actinomycetes > Mycobacteriales > Nocardiaceae > Nocardia > Nocardia sp. NPDC055050. The sequence continues at coordinate 2,197 of NZ_JBSGVG010000028.1, read as the reverse complement.
GCAGGAGCAGCGCCCCCGCGTCGCGTTCGGTCTCGGCCTGCTCGATCGCGCCGTCGCGGGTCTCGTCCCCGCCGCCGTAGCGGATGCCGACATGGCAGTGCGCGTCGACCAGGCCTGGCACGATCCAGCCTGTGCTGCACAGGGTTTCGGCACCGCGCACGGGCTCGAACGTCACGGCGCCGTCGACAACCCAGAGGTCGCGCTCCCGGTCGCCGGGGAGAACTACACCACGCAGATGCACACGAACCTCCAGTCGTCGGCCTGAAACCGAACCTACCTCGCAGGATCGGCGCACGCACACGCTCCGAGGCCCGGCCACCGCGACAGCACCGGGCGCCGGGTCGGCACCCTTCGGGCGAGCGGTCAGTCGCCTGAAGGATCGCCGTCGAGAAAGACCCGCACAGCGGTGATCCGCGGCCGGTCCGGGGCGAAGTCGACGAAGGCCACACCGCGCGACGCACCGACCCGCACGCTCACGCTGACCGTGCGACCCGCGGCGATCATCTTGTCCCACTCGATGTCTCGCGCGCGGTCGGCGAACTCCGTCACCGAGATCGGTCGCCCGGCGGGCAGCTCGCACACCGTCCGCTCATCGAGCAGCGCTCGCACGCCACCCGTGTCGCCGGACGCGACAGCAGCGAAGAGTCTGCCGACGATGCGCTTGCCGGAGCCGCCGATGCCGCGCAGTGCCCGCATCATGCCCATCGCTCCGCCCATGCCGAGCTCGCCCACGAGTTGCGGCCCGAGCTTCGCTCCCGCGAGCAATCCGGACGGGCCGGTGCGCAGCAGACGCGCGACCATCACCCCCAGCTCCCAGTGCGCGGCGAGCCGGGCGATCCGCCAGCCGCCATCGGTATCGACCAGGTCGTAGCGCAGATGCATCGGCACGGTGACGGTGGCGCCCGTCGACATCGTGGTCTCGATGTGCAGGTCACGCACCACCGTGTAGCCGGCGACGACGTCGCGGTCCACGCGGAAGGCGATGGCGTTCGGCGCGATGAAGACGTTGTAGAAACGCGAGATCGCGTCCGGGCCGATGTGCTCGCGCGAGCCGTACGGGTCGTGTACCGCCGCCTGCTCGGCGAACAGCCCGACCCACGCGGTCTTGTCGTGCGCGGCCACCGCACGCGGTGACGCCCGCACCGCCGCCAGCAGGTCCTCGGCGGTCCGATCCAACGACATGTAGGTCCTCCATAGTCACGCTCCCCCTCCGCGATCCATGATAGAACGTGTTCTAGTTTTGCGTCGGCGATCGTGCTCGGCGCCTGTTGGACAAGAGGATCTCGATGGATTGGTACACCGGGAACACCACCTACGACACCGTGCTGGCCATCGCCTTCGCCTTCGCCGCGTTCGTGATCGTCGGCGGGCTGTTCGCGCAGAGCCCCTACGGCCGCTTCGCGTCGAACAAGGTCGGCTTCAATCTCAACCCCAAGCTGGGCTGGTGGCTGATGGAGCTGCCCGCGACCGCCGTGTTCGCGGTGTTCTATCTCAGCGGCCCCGATCGTTTCGAGCCGGTGCCGCTGGTGCTGGCCGCCATCTGGTTGCTGCACTACGGCAATCGCGGCTGGTTCTTCCCGCTCTCCATCCGGCAGGTGCCGGGTAAGACGAGCAGCTTCAACGTTTCGGTGGTCGCGGCGGGCGTGTTCGTGACGGCCCTGCACGGCTACCTCAACGGCGCGTTCTTCAGCAACGACTACAAGAACCAGTACGGCACCGCCTGGCTCACCGATCCGCGCTTCCTGATCGGGCTGGTCGTGTACCTGTGCGGATTCGGGCTGCTGGTGCGATCCGAGGCGATCGTGCGCAATCTGCGGGACAAGAACAACCCCGGCGCCGCCGAGTACCGGGTCCCCCACGGCGCCGGCTTCCGCTTCGTCAGCAGCCCGGCCTACCTGGGCGAGCTGATCGCCTGGGCCGGGTTCGCCCTGCTCACCTGGTCGCTGGCCGGTGTCGCGATCTTTTTGATCACCGCGGGAAACCTGGTGCCGCGCGCCTTCGCCACCCACCGCTGGTACCGCGAGAAGTTCGCCGACTACCCGACCACTCGCAAAGCGCTGATCCCCGGCGTGATCTAACACGCCGACCAGCACCGCGACCCCTAGGGAGCGGCGGCCACGAAGTGGCCGGTCCGCGGCCGGGTCGCCGGTTAGACGCCGTTGCGTACGCGACGAAGGAGCAAGCAACGGCGTCTAAC
>NZ_JBSGVG010000027.1:0-96616 GCF_053608345.1 Nocardia sp. NPDC055050 | reverse complement strand
CGATCGAATACTCGATCGCGGGCCGTTCTCGTTGTGTCGCGGGTGTTTCGGCGTGCTCGGTCAGTGCACGGAAGCCTGCGCCACCGCGGGAGCGTCGACCTTTTCCCGCGTTCGCAGCGACGCCCACAGTGCGGCGGTCGCTGCGGTGCACGCCGCTGCCCCGCCGACGTGGATGGCGACGAGCGCGGCGGGCACATCGGTGAAGTACTGCACGACGCCGACCAGCCCCTGGGCGAGCACGATCGCGAGCAGGACGAACAGCCGCTTGCGGATCGCCGGGGTGATCCCTACGGCGAAGAGCCCGAACGTGAGTCCGATGAGCAGCGCGAGATATCCGATCATCAACTGCGAATGCAGGTGCACCAGGGTGACGATCTCGACTTCCAGTCGCTCGACCTGCCGCTCGATGCTCTTGTCGCCGGCATGGGGCCCGGCCGCGGTGACCAGCGTGCCCGCGATCAGCACACCCGCGAGGGCCACGCCGGACAGCGCGGTGAGCCAGCGCAGGGGAGCCGGTACCTGGACGGTCTCGATGCCGTCGTCGGGTTCGCAGATCTTCGCGTACAGCACCACCGCCAGCCAGACCATCACCATCGAGACGAGAAGGTGCACGGCGACGGTCCACCACAGCAAGCCGGTGCGCACGGTGATACCGCCGATGATCGCCTGCACGACCGTGCCGCCGGGCATCAGCCAGGCATAGGTCAGGACTTCCCTGCGCCGCCGTGCCCGGATGACGGCCAGCACGATCAGCCCGGCGCACAGCGTCACCGCGAAGGTGAGCAGCCGGTTGCCGAACTCCACGGTCTGGTGCAGGACGGGCACCTCCGATACCCCGATGGGGGTGAAGCTGCCGGGGAAGCACTGCGGCCAGGTCGGGCAGCCGAGGCCGGAGGCGGTGACGCGCACGATCGCGCCGGTCACCGAGATTCCCGCCTGGCTCAGGATCACCGCGATGGCGATGAGCCGCTGCACCCGCAGCGAGGGGAGCGGCAGCCGGTCGACGAGGCCAACGAAGGCGCGATACAGCACGTCAGGAATGGTACCGGCCAGGATTTCGACGCTGATACCAGGGCTACTACAGTGCGTCGTTGGTCACGTCAGTGGAACCGGAACAGCCGGGTCGCCAGCCATCCGCACACCACGCCCCACGCCGCGAGCACCGCCACTGCGAACCAGTCGATCGACCCCGTCAGCGCCGTGTCCAGCGCGAAAGCCAGCGCCCCGGACGGGATGAGTCGCGCGATCACGGTCAGGGCGGTGGGCAAGGTGTCGCCGACGAGGACCAGGCTGGCGATGCCGAGCATGATGAACCACAGGATATTGGCCAGCGCCAGCACGACCTCGGCCTTGAGCGTCCCGCCCAGCAGCAAGCCCATCGCCGCGAAGGTGGCCGTGCCGAGGGCGATCACCAACGCGCCGAGGGCGAGTCCGCCGATCCCGGGCCGCCAGCCCAGCGCCACACCGATCGCGCCGAGCAGCATCGCCTGCAGCACCACCACGATGAGCACGGCGGCGCACTTGCCCGCGATCACGCCCCAGCGGGGCAGCGGTGTCGCGCCGAGTCGTTTGAGGGCGCCGTAGCGGCGGTCGAAGCCGACCGCGATGGCCTGGCCGGTGAACGCGGTCGACATCACCGCGGTCATCATCACCATCGGCACGATCCGGTCGACCCGGTGCTCGCCCAGGTCGCCGAACGGCAGCAGGGTGAGCCCGACGAGCAGGGTGATCGGGATGAACATGGTGAGCAGCAGCTGTTCGCCGTTGCGCAACAACAGTTTCAGCTCGAGCCCGGTCTGCGCGGTGAGCATCGTCGCGCGCGAGGCGGGCCGCGGATCGGGGGTGAAGGTGCCGGGCAGGAAACGGCTGGTGGTCTCGCTCATCCGCGCAGGTCCCGTCCGGTCAGTTCGAGGAAGACATCTTCGAGGCGACGCTGGTCGATGCGGATGTCGGTGGCCAGCACGTCCATCCTGGCGCACCAGGCGGTGACGGTGGCCAGCACCTGCGGGTTGATCTCGCCCTCGACGAGGTAGGTGCCCGGTGTGGTCTCGCGCGGCGAGAAGCCTTCCGGGAGAGCCGAGGTGAGCAGGTTCAGGTCGAGTTTCGGTGGGGCGCAGAATCTCAGCTGGCCCGCCGCGCCGTGGGCGGTGACCTCGGCGGGCGTGCCCTGGGCGACGATCTGCCCGTGATCGATGATGACGAGCTGGTCGGCGAGCTGCTCGGCCTCGTCCATCATGTGCGTGGTGAGCACGACGCTCACGCCGTCGCGGCGCAGGGCGTCGATGAGTTCCCAGACGATCAGCCGAGCCTGCGCGTCCAGACCGGCGGTGGGTTCGTCGAGGAACACGATCTCGGGCTTGCCGACCAGCGCGCACGCGAGCGCCAGACGCTGCTGCTGACCACCCGACAGGCGGCGATAGGGAGTGCGGCGATTGTCGCGCAGGCCCAGCGTCGACAGCAGCCAGTCGGGATCGATCGGATCGGCGGAGTAGGACGCGACCAGGTCGAGCATCTCGCCCGCGCGGGCGCCGGGGTAGGCGCCGCCGCCCTGCAGCATCACGCCGATGCGCGGACGCAACTGCTCGGAGTCGGCGATCGGGTCCAGGCCGAGGACGCGGACCGTGCCCGCGTCCGGGCGAACGAAGCCCTCGCACATCTCGACGGTGGTGGTCTTGCCCGCGCCGTTGGGCCCCAGCAGCGCGAACACCTGGGCGGGCTCTACATCGAACCGGAGACCGTCTACCGCTGTGGTCTCGCCATAGCGCTTGACCACACCGTCGACGCTAACGGCGGATCCAAGGCGTGTTGTCACAACTGCGCCTCGCTGACGCTCGGCTCCGTCGCGCCAAAAGGTGCTGTGCCCTTGGTTCGCTCGCTGCGCTCCCTCACGTTGTCACACGGTAAGCCGTGCCCTCCTGTGACGGAGCCGACACCCCCGGCTGCGCCCGCCACGGCAGCGTGTGCCGGGTGAGCGCGAAGAACAACGCGAAGCACACCACGGCGGCGAGCGCGGCGCCGATGATCTGGAAGACCTGGAATTCCGCACCACGCGGCATCACCAGCATGGAGACCACCGCCGAGAAGGCGACGGCGGGCACGCGGAACACCGGCTGGGTGGCCCAGGCCGCGAGCGGCACGATCGCCCAGAGCAGGTACCAGGGCTGGACCACCGGGAACAGCAGCACAATGGCCGCGAGTGAGACGCCGAGCGCGCCGACGGGATGGAGCCGGCCCATACCGGTGGCGACGAGCATGCGGACTGTCACGTAGCCCGCGACCACCGCGGCGATGGGCCGGGTGATCGACAGCAGCGCGGTGGTGTGGTCGCCCAGCCCGAGCAGCACACCGCCGAAACCGGTGACGATCCCGATGATGGTCGGCAGCGACATCCAGCTCCGGACGGCATTGGCGACGCTGAGGGTATTGACCCAGCCGAAGCCGAGCCCGCTGGCGAAACCGATGAGAAGCGTTGTCGCCACGGCGATGACGCCCAGCAGAGCCGCGGCCTTGACGACGGCGATGAGCGTGCCGCCCCAGCGTCTGGCCAGTGCCATGCCGACGAAGCCGAGCGCGATGATGGAGGTGAGCTTGATCGACGACGAGAGCGTGATCACCACCGCGCCACCGATCAGCAGCCCGTAGGCCCGGGCGTCGAAGGGTGGCAGATTCATGGCCGTCAGCCGGTCGGGTCTGCCTCCTTCGCCGTAGATCGCGCGCAGCATGAGCTCCACCCCGGCCAGCATCAGCCCGAGCATCAGCGCGTCGTTGTGCACGCCGCCGACCAGGTGGAACAGCACCAGCGGATTGGCCGCGCCGAGCCACAACGCACTCACCGGCGCCACCCCGCAGCGCACCGACAACCGCGGCAGCGCCCACACGATCAGCGCCACTCCGGCCAGCGCCAGCAACCGGTGCACCCATACTCCGGCGATGATGTTGTCCCCGGTGAGCTCCGCGATACCGCGACCGATCCAGAGGAACAGCGGACCGTACGGCGCGGGCGTATCGCGCCAGATCGTCGGCACATTGTTGGTGAGCACATTGTCGATTCCGAGCCCGGCGACGGGGCCTTCGGAATAGGGGTCGATGCCGCGGGCGGCGATCTCGCTCTGTGCCAGATAGGAATAGACGTCGTTGCTGAACATCGGCGGCGCCACGGACAGCGGAATGATCCACAGCAGCAGCGTGCGGTCCAGTTGCGAGCGGCTCAGCCGGTGCAGTGGCGAACCCGCGAGTCCGCCGATCGCGAAGCGTCCGAGCAGCAACCACGCACCGATCACCAGCGCGGTGCCGAACATGCACATCGCCAGCGATCCGGTGTGCGCTCGCGCGAAGATGCCGAGCACCCGTACACCCGAGACCGGATTCTGGTGTACGGGTTGGGCGCCGATGCCCAGCGCCGCGATCGCCATCAGTACCGCGCCGGTCGCGCCCATCAGCCGGATCCGGTCCAGTTGCGCGCGTTCGCTCTTGTCGAGCCCGGGGACCTCGGTCTCGTCGCGATGCAGCACCGCGACGGTGTGATCGGGCGCCGACACGTCGAGCCCGAGAGCTCGCCGCCCGACCGCCAGTGTCTTGCGCGCCGCGCCCTCCAGTACCGCCACGAAGTCAGAGCCTAGTGTGCGGGGACCCGACAGGGTTCGTCAGTCGTTCACGCACCGGGGGTGCGCCGGTCGCGGCGGACTACCTGGGTGCTTCGACGGGGGTCGGCGCGGTCACGGCCGGTGGTCCGACGAACGCCGGGTCCGCGCGCAACGAGAGCGCGGCGGCGACGATCACGCCCACGCAGATCAGCGCTACCGCACCGAGCGCGGCCCAGCCGATGCGCTGCGCGGATCGCTGATCGCGGGCCGACAGCCAGCCGGGTACGAACAGGATGCCGAGCGCGCTCAACGTGCCCGCGGCCAGACCGCCGAGGTGACCCCACAGCGAGATTCCCGGGATCGAGAAGCTGATCAGCACGTTCACGCCGATGACCACCAGCATCGGGGTCGGGCTCTGCCGCAGCCGGATCAGCGTCACCGTGACAGCGCCGAACAGGCCGTACACCGCACCGGAGGCGCCGGCCGTCGCCGTCACCGAATCCGACAGCGCCATCACCGCCGCCGACCCACCCAGCAGCGAGACCAGATAGACGCAGCCGTACCTGACCCTGCCCAGCACCTGCTCGAGGTCGCGCCCCACGACATACAGGGCGAACATGTTGACCAGCAGATGGATCGCGCCGTAATGCAGGAACCCCGACCCGAGCAGCCGCCACCACTCGCCGTCGGCCACCAGCAGCGGCACCAGGACGAACTCCCGGAACACCGACGACCCGCGGTAGTTGTACATCGGGCTACCGGCCTGCGCCGCGGTGAGCACATAGACCAGCACATTGACCGCGATCAACCCGTAGGTCACGTATGGAACCGCGCCGCCCTCGCGCGCGCCGCCGACGGTCCGCACCGGTCGCACGTCCTGCTGCCCCTGCCGGACACAGTCCACGCAGTGCTGCCCGACCGCCGCCGGACGCAGGCAGTCCGGACAGGCGGGCCGCCCGCATCGCGTACACGCGAGTCCGGTAGGCCGATCAGGATGACGGACACACGTGGGTGTGAGCGGGTTCGACACCCTGCCATCGTGCCAGACCGCCCCCTGCGCCCGCCGGGTTCGCCACCGCGCACCCGGACCGTCGCTCGCCGCGTTGTGGTGCGAATATCTCCTGCGAGCAACGCCGTGTGAGCGTGCCGGGCGGACCGTTCGGCACCGAGTGCGGTGTTGCTGGGCGCCGGGTGGTCGCGGTTGCCGACCTGTGCGATGGGTCACCCGGCCGAGCGGCCTGGATCGGTCCGCAGGGGCCGCACCTGGGGTTTTATCGGGCGGGGGAGCGCCCCGATGATCTTCATCGCAGGTCAGGGCACCCTTTGTCAGGTGACCCTTATTAGATTTAGGGAAGCAATTCCGCCACACTGGTGTTGTGAAAACCGTGGGTTTGCGGACAGACGTGGAAAGTGACGGTCGTAAGACGACCGGCGCTCGGTCGTCGGCTGTCCCCGCGGCGACCGCGCACGAAGGGCAGACCAGGGCGGCCATCGTCCAGTTGCTGCTCGAGCAGGGGCCGATCACCGCGACGGCGATCGGCACCGAACTCGGTCTCGCGCCCGCCGGGGTGCGTAGGCACCTCGACGCGCTCATCGACGCGGGCCAGGCTCGGGCGAGCCGCTCGGCGCCGTGGCAGCAGAAAGGGCGCGGTCGACCGGCCAAGCAATACCAGCTCACCGCGGCGGGCCGGGGCAACCTCGGGCACGCCTACGACGATCTGGCCGGGGCGGCGATTCGCCAGCTCGGCGAGATCGGTGGCGACGCCGCGATCGCCGACTTCGCGCGCAAGCGGGTTCGCGTGATCGTCGACGGCATCGAACCCGTCACCGACCACACCGCACCGGTGATCGAGGCCAAGGTCGAGGAGATCGCGGAAGCGTTCGCCGACGCCGGTTTCGCCGCCACCACCCGTCAGGTCGGCGCCGGTGTGCAGATCTGTCAGCACCACTGCCCGGTGGCCCATGTCGCCGAGGAGTTCCCGCAGTTGTGCGCGGCCGAATTGGACGCTTTCCGCGACCTGCTCGGTACCCACGTGCAGCGCCTTGCGACGATCGCCAACGGCGATTGCGCCTGCACTACCCACGTACCGCTGGTCGCGGTGCCGAAGATCCCATCCGCCGCACAGCCCGCGGCGGGACGAACGAACGACTCCGGAAGGAGTGCCGAATGACGACCTCGACCGACCAGGTACAACCGCTTACCCAGGACGAAACCATCGCCTCGCTGGGCACCTACGGTTACGGCTGGTCCGACTCCGATGTGGCAGGCGCCAGCGCCCAACGTGGCCTGTCGGAGGCTGTCGTTCGCGACATCTCGGCCAAGAAGAGTGAAGAGGAGTGGATGCTCGACCTGCGCCTCAAGGCGCTGCGCATCTTCGACCGCAAGCCCATGCCGAACTGGGGTTCCAACCTCGAGGGCATCGACTTCGACAACATCAAGTACTTCGTGCGCTCGTCCGAGAAGCAGGCCGAGAGCTGGGAAGACCTGCCCGAGGACATCAAGAACACCTACGACAAGCTGGGCATCCCGGAGGCGGAGAAGCAGCGTCTGGTCTCCGGTGTCGCGGCGCAGTACGAGTCCGAGGTCGTCTACCACTCCATCCGCGAGGACCTGGAGAAGCAGGGCGTCATCTTCCTCGACACCGATACGGCGTTGAAGGAGCACCCGGAGATCTTCCACAAGTACTTCGGTTCGGTCATCCCCGCCGGTGACAACAAGTTCTCCGCGCTCAACACCGCCGTCTGGTCGGGTGGCTCGTTCATCTACGTGCCGCCGGGCGTGCACGTCGACATCCCGCTGCAGGCCTACTTCCGGATCAACACCGAGAACATGGGCCAGTTCGAGCGGACGCTGATCATCGTCGACGAGGACGCCTACGTCCACTACGTCGAGGGTTGTACAGCGCCGATCTACAAGTCCGACTCGCTGCACTCCGCGGTCGTCGAGATCATCGTGAAGAAGGGCGGCCGCTGCCGCTACACGACCATCCAGAACTGGTCGAACAACGTGTTCAACCTGGTCACCAAGCGGGCCAAGGCCGAAGCCGGCGCCACCATGGAGTGGGTCGACGGCAACATCGGCTCCAAGGTGACCATGAAGTACCCAGCGGTCTGGATGACCGGCGAGCACGCGCACGGCGAGGTCCTCTCGGTCGCGTTCGCGGGCCCCGGCCAGCACCAGGACACCGGCGCCAAGATGCTGCACCTGGCCCCGCACACCTCCTCGACCATCGTGTCGAAGTCGGTGGCGCGTGGCGGCGGTCGCGCGTCGTACCGCGGTCTGGTCCAGATCAACAAGGGCGCCAACGGTTCCAAGTCGACCGTGAAGTGTGACGCGCTGCTGGTCGACACGATCAGCCGCTCCGACACCTACCCCTACGTCGACATCCGCGAGGACGACGTGACGATGGGTCACGAGGCGACCGTCTCCAAGGTCTCCGAGGACCAGCTGTTCTACCTGATGAGCCGCGGCCTCACCGAGGACGAGGCGATGGCGATGGTGGTGCGTGGCTTCGTGGAGCCGATCGCCAAGGAATTGCCGATGGAGTACGCATTGGAACTGAACCGGCTCATCGAGCTGCAGATGGAAGGGGCCGTGGGCTGATGTCGACGCTCGAGACGCCGATCCAGAATCCTGGCGCGGGCGCCGCGGTCAACAAGGGCGAGGTCTTCACCTCGTTCGACGTGAACGCATTCGAGGTCCCGTCGGGTCGCGACGAGGCGTGGCGGTTCACCCCGCTGCGCCGTCTGCGCGGCCTGCACGACGGCACCGCTGTCGCCGATGGTCAGGCTACCGTCGAGGTGAGTGAAGTCGCCGGTGTCACGGTGGAAGCGGTGGGCCGCACCGACTCTCGTCTCGGCCAGGCCGGTACTCCCGCTGATCGTGTTGCCGCCCAGGCCTATTCGGGTTTCGCCGAGGCGACCGTGATCACCGTCGGCCCGGAAACCGAAGTGTCGGACCCGGTCACCGTCACCATCACCGGTCCCGGTGAGGGCAAGACCGCCTACGGTCACCTGCAGGTGCGCCTGGACAACTTCGCCGTCGCCACCGTGGTCATCGACCAGCGCGGCGGCGGAACCTACGCCGAGAACGTCGAATTCGTGCTCGGTGACAGCGCCAAGCTCACCGTCGTCGCGGTCCAGGAATGGGACGAAGACGCCGTGCACGTCACCGCGCATCACCTGAAGCTGGGTCGTGACGCGAACCTGCGCCACGTGTCGGCGACCCTCGGTGGCGACCTGGTTCGCCTGTCGGGCACCGTGCGCTACGCCGGTCCCGGTGGCGAGGCCGAGCTGTTCGGCCTGTACTTCGCCGATGCCGGTCAGCACTTCGAGCAGCGACTGCTGGTCGATCACGCCGAGCCCAACTGCAAGTCCAATGTGCTGTACAAGGGTGCGCTGCAGGGTGATCCGGCCTCGCCCAAGGGTGACGCTCGCACGGTCTGGATCGGCGATGTGCTGATCCGCGCGGCCGCCGAGGGCACCGACACCTACGAGGCGAACCGCAACCTGGTGCTCACCGACGGCGCGCGTGCCGACTCGGTGCCGAACCTGGAGATCGAGACCGGCGAGATCGCCGGTGCCGGACACGCGAGTGCCACCGGCCGTTTCGACGACGAGCAGCTGTTCTACCTGCGCGCTCGCGGCATTCCCGAAGACGTCGCCCGCCGCCTGGTGGTGCGTGGCTTCTTCTTCGAGATCATCCAGAAGATCGCGGTCCCCGAGGTCCGGGAGCGGCTCGAGGCGGCCATCGAGGCCGAACTCGCCACTGTCGGTATCTGACTCACCTACTTCCCACGAAGGACTCTAATTCGATGACCACCTTGGAAATCAAGGACCTGCACGCGGAGATCACCACCCCCGAGGGTGAGTCCAAGCAGATCCTCAACGGCGTGAACCTCACCGTGAAGTCCGGCGAGACGCACGCCATCATGGGCCCCAACGGCTCGGGCAAGTCCACGCTGTCCTACGTGATCGCGGGCCACCCGAAGTACACCGTCACCCAGGGCACCATCACCCTCGACGGCGAGAACGTTCTCGACATGTCGGTCGACGAGCGCGCCCGCGCGGGCCTGTTCCTGGCCATGCAGTACCCCGTCGAGGTCCCCGGCGTCTCGATGTCGAACTTCCTGCGCACCGCCGCCACCGCCGTGCGCGGCGAGGCCCCCAAGCTGCGCACCTGGGTCAAGGAGGTGAAGGAGTCGATGAAGGAACTCGACATCGACTCGGCCTTCGCCGACCGCTCGGTGAACGAAGGCTTCTCCGGTGGCGAGAAGAAGCGTCACGAGGTCCTGCAGCTGGGTCTGCTCAAGCCGAAGATCGCGATCCTCGACGAGACCGACTCCGGTCTGGATGTCGACGCGCTGCGCATCGTCTCCGAGGGCGTCAACCGCTACAAGGAGCGCGAAGAGGGCGGCGTGCTGCTGATCACGCACTACACCCGCATCCTGCGCTACATCAAGCCCGACTTCGTGCACGTGTTCGTCAACGGCAAGATCGTCGCCGAAGGTGGCTCCGAGCTGGCCGAGGAACTCGACGCGAACGGCTACGAGCGCTTCACGTCCGCGACCGCTGGAGCCTGACATGACCGCGACGGTGCCAGCCCTCGACGTGGCCCGGATCCGGGCCGACTTCCCCATCCTGCACCGCACGGTGCGGGACGGGAAACCGTTGGTGTACCTGGACTCCGGTGCCACCTCGCAGCGTCCGCTGCAGGTGCTGGACGCCGAGCGCGAGTTCCTGCTCACCCGGAATTCGGCGGTGCACCGCGGTGCCCACCAGTTGGCGGAGGAGGCGACCGACTCCTATGAGGAGGCGCGCGCCGACATCGCCCGCTTCGTCGGCGCCGACACCGGCGAGATCGTGTTCACCAAGAACGCGACCGAGTCGCTGAACCTGGTGGCCAACGCGTTCGGTGACGACCGGTTCCCCTACAAGGTGGGCCCCGGCGACGAGATCGTCATCACCGAGCTCGAACACCACGCGAATCTCGTTCCGTGGCAGGAGCTCGCGCGTCGGACCGGTGCCACCGTGAAGTGGTACGGCATCACCGATGACGGCCGCATCGATCTGGATTCGCTCGAACTGTCTTCCGCGACAAAGGTTCTCGCGTTCAGCCATCAGTCGAACGTGACCGGCGCGGTGGCTCCGGTGGACGAATTGGTCCGCCGGGCAAAGGCAGTCGGCGCGCTCGTCGTGCTCGACGCCTGCCAGTCGGTGCCGCACATGGCGGTGGACTTCCACGAGCTCGGAGTCGATTTCGCCGCGTTCTCCGGCCACAAGATGCTCGGCCCCATGGGTGTCGGCGGACTGTACGGCCGCCGGGCGCTGCTGGAGGAGACGCCGCCGTTCATCACCGGTGGGTCGATGATCGAGACCGTCACCATGGAGAAGACCACCTACGCGCCGCCGCCGCAGCGCTTCGAGGCGGGCACGCCGATGACCTCGCAGGTCGTCGGATTGGCCGCCGCGGTGCGCTATCTCGAGGACCTCGGTATGGACGCGGTCGCCGCGCACGAGCACGCCCTCACCGGTGCCGCGCTCGACGGTCTGTCCGGGATCGAGGGCGTGCGCATCGTCGGGCCGATCGAGAACGTGGACCGCGGTGGCGCGGTGTCGTTCGTGGTCGACGGGATCCACGCCCACGATGTGGGCCAGATCCTCGACGACCAGGGTGTGGCCATCCGGGTCGGGCACCACTGCGCCTGGCCGCTGCACCGCAAGTTCGGTGTCGCCGCCACCGCGCGTGCCTCGTTCGCGGTCTACAACACCCTCGATGAGGTCGACGCGCTGGTTGCGGCCGTGCGGAAGGCCAAGACCTTCTTCGGAGTTGCCTAGATCATGCGTATGGAACAGATGTACCAGGAAGTGATCCTGGACCACTACAAGCACCCGCACCACCGCGGGCTGCGGGAACCGTTCGGTGCGCAGGTGCACCACGTGAACCCGACGTGCGGTGACGAAGTGACGATGCGCGTGCAGATCGACGACGCCGGTGAGGTCGCCGACGTCTCCTACGACGGCCAGGGCTGCTCGATCAGCCAGGCCGCCACCTCGATCCTCACCGATCAGGTGATCGGGCTGCCGGTGCAGCAGGCGCTGAAGGTGGTCGACTCGTTCAGCGAGATGATCTCCAGCCGCGGCACCGTCGAAGGCGACGAGGACATGATCGGCGACGGCATCGCCCTCGCCGGTGTGAGCAAGTACCCGGCGCGGGTCAAGTGCGCGCTGCTCGGGTGGATGGCGTTCAAAGACGCTGTCGTGCAGATCAGTTCGGCCGAGGAAACCAAGGCACCGATGGGAAATGGGGAGTCTGCCACATGAGTGAGAGCACCGATACCGCACAGACCCCGGACGTCGCGCAGGCAGTCGAGGTCGACAAACCCGCCGAAGTCGAGTTGACGGCCGAACAGATTCAGCACCTCGAGGACCTCGAGGAGGCGATGCGTGACGTCGTCGACCCCGAACTCGGCATCAATGTCGTCGACCTCGGCCTGGTCTACGGCCTGTCGGTCGACGGGGAGAACGTCTGCACCCTCGACATGACGCTCACCTCGGCGGCCTGTCCGCTGACCGACGTCATCGAGGACCAGTCCCGCAACGCCCTGGTGCGCAGCGGTATGGTCGAGGATCTGAAGATCAACTGGGTCTGGATGCCCCCGTGGGGCCCGGACAAGATCACCGACGACGGCCGCGAACAGCTGCGCGCCCTCGGCTTCACGGTGTAGCACCGCGCTTTTCGGGCCCGGATCCTGGCTGGATCCGGGCCCTTTTTGCGGTTATGTGTCGACCGGTCTCGGTGTGATGATTCCCGTTCTGGTTGGTTGTCACCGGGCGATCAGTGATGATCTTGACGGTTCTGGACTTGCCGGAACAGTGTCAAGAGGAGATCTTTCGAATGAGTTTCATGAGTAAGGCCGGCCTCGCCGTGGCGGCGCTCGGCCTTGCGGCCGGCGCGGTGCTGGGCGCCGGTTCGGCGAATGCCGTCGGCCCCGACCAGTGGGGCGCGATGGCCGCGGACGGCGACTGGGCGAACTACGGTCGTTCGGTCGGCTATCCCACGCGCGCTGAGGCCGAGGCCGCCGCACTGGAACAGTGCGCCGCGGATGGTTGCCTGGTGGAGGCCGTGTGGGTCAACGGCTGCGCGGCCCTGGTGGAGAACGATGACTTCATCGCCTGGGGCAAGGGCCCGACCCGCGCCGACGCGGAGCGGGAGGCTTACCTCGCGCTGACCGAGGGCACTCCGCAGAGCCTGCTCGTCAACGTTGGTTCGTCGCAGCTGGCCGGCGGTCATGTGATCGAAACGGTCTGTACCGCCAACGCGAGCTGATCGTCACGGTGATTGTCGAGCCCGGACCGCGTAGCGGTCCGGGCTCGAGTCGTCTTCGGCCCAGACGCTGATCACGGCGGAGCATGCTGGTCTGGATTCATGTGCTGACGGCGGTGATGTGATGTTTCACCGTGCGGTTGGCTGTCACCGGGTCATCAATGATGATCTTGAAGGTTCCGGACTTCCGGAACAGGTTCCAGAGGAGATCTTTCGAATGAGTTTCATGGGTAAGGCCGTCTTCGCCGTTGCGGCGTCGGTTCTTGCGGCCGGGTCGGTGCTGGGCGCCGGTGCGGCGAGTGCGGCAGGCGACCAGTGGGCGTCGATCGCGTTGAGCGACGGCCAGGCGATCTACGGCACCAGCGTCAACGAGGAAAGCCCCGAGGCCGCCCAGGCCGCCGCGATCGCCGACTGCCACCTGGCGGACTGCAACGTGGTGACGACGTGGGCCAACGGCTGCGCCGTGCTGGTCGAGAGCGACAACGGCATCGCGTGGTCGACCGGTGCGACGCGGGCAGAGGCCGAGCGCAAGGCGTACGAGAACCTCTCCGAGCTGACCCCGACCGCGCTGCTGGCCAACACGGGCTCGGCGGGCCTGAGCGGCTCCGAAATCGTCGACGTCATCTGCACGGCGAACGCGCGCTGACCATCACGGAGCGAACGGGCCCGGATCCTCACCCAGGATCCGGGCCCTCTGCTGTTGTGTACTAAGCGTTTTCGACCACGGCTACCGAGTCGATCCAGGCGCTGATCATGTCGGCGGTCCCGGCGATGATGGCGTCGAGCTCGGCGTCGTCGAGTTCGACCGAACGCAACGCGGTGGCGAAGCCCGCGTTGAGTACGACGAAGGCCATCACGTCGATGTCGACGTGCTTGATCGGGCCCATGAACTGGATGATGTAGAGCTTGATGAGCATCCGCAGCCGGGGTTCGAATTCGGGGATACCGCTGCCGTAGAACTGCAGATCGGCGACCAGGGCACGGACGAGCGGCCCGTTCGCGACGAGAATGTCGACGGCGGAGCGGATCAGACCTATCACGGCATCGCGGGGGGACTGGCCGGAACTGGCGGTGAGCAGCTGGCTGTAGCGCTCTTCCACCTGCAGAAACAGGCTGTCGTTGAGTTCTTTGACGATCTCGTCGCGGTCGTTGAAATAGCGGTACAGCGTGCCGATGCTCATGCCCGCTTCGGTCGCGATCCGGTTGGTCGAGGTATTGCCGATACCGCGGGTGCCGAAAAGATGAGCGGCCACCGTGAGAATGCGCGCTCTCGTCTCCTTCGCCCGGTCCTGCTTGGGGCGTTTGCGCTGCTTATCGGCTTGCGGGGGCATCTATTGACCTCGGCAGAAAGAAGAGTAGAAGGTGAGCGGTTGCTCACCCTACAGTCATGATCACAGAGAAACCGCAGTGTAGGCCAGCACATCGGCCGACATGACGGAAGCACAACCACTACCGGCGGCGCCGGGGTGTAGAAGAAGGAGGAGTCGACGATGACGATCCCACTGGACGAGACGGCCCTGTGGCAGCCCCTGCGCGATGTCCGGACGATGACCAGCCGGTTGGTCGGTCACTTCGTCGACAATGTCGCGACTTGCCGGACGCTACCCGGCGATGTGATCGCCGGCGACGTCACCTCGGTCACCCGGATGTGCCTGGAAATCGTCGGCGGCATGCTGGACGGCCGCGACGAGGAGGTGAAGCTGAACCGGCTCGCGGTGGCGGCGGCGGGCTGGGCGCGCGAAGGCGTGCCGATCGACACGATCCTGCACGCTTTCCACGAGGGCTTCCGGCTCTCCTTCGACGCGGTCTACGACGGGGTGGCCGATGTCGATCGCGCGAGTCTGATCCACGGCTTCCGCCGGGTCGTCGAGATCTCGGACCTGTTGTGTACCACGGTGACTCGCTCCTACATCCGTGAGCACCGCGAGGCCGTCGGCGAACATCACACGGCGGTGCATACTCTCACCTCGGCACTGCTGGCCGGTCAGTCGACCGTCACCATGGCCCGCGAGGTCGGCATCACCGTCTCCGACGCGTATTCGGTGCTCGCTCTCTCGATCGGGGCGCACCCCGACGAGCGCGACCCGCGCGTGAACGGTGCGGTGGTGGCCCGGCGCAAGCTGCGCAGGGTGCAAACGGCGTTGGCGCATCGGTGCGGTGAGCAGGTGCTGTCGCTGCTGTCGGTCGACGGCGGCACGCTGCTGATCCCCGCCGATCTGCTGGTCGGCGAGCAGCTCGACGCACTGGTCGAAGCGCTGTCGCGGGCCGCGCATGTCGACATCACCGCGGCTCTGGTGCCCGCGGCCACGGAGGAGATCCCCGATGCGGCCCAGCGCGCCCACGAACTCCTGGACATGGTGGAGCGTCTCGACAGCGCCCCCGGCCTCTACCGCTTCGGCGACCTGGCCCTGGAGTACCAGCTCACCCGACCCGGCCCCGGTCGCGCCCGGCTCGGTGAACTCCTCGCCCCCCTCGACAACCACCCTGAGCTCTACGAAACCCTGCGCGTGCACATCGCCAACAACATGAACCGCCAGCGCACCGCCCGGCTGCTGCACATCCACACCAACACCGTCGACTACCGCCTGCGCCGGGTAGCTCAACTCACCGGCCTCGACCCGGCCCAGTCCTCGGGCCTGTGGCAACTGCGTTCCTCGATGATCGCCCGCAGCTTCCACACCGGCCCCGCCCCCCACTCCACCGTCACCGAAGCCAGAATTCCCCGGCGCCCCGCCCCCCATCCCTACTCCGACCTGGACGGCATCCGCTCGGCCTGAACCCCACCTCGGTCCCCGGCGCCGCGACCCTGAAGTTGTCGCGATGCCGGGCTTTCGAACGCCGATCCCGCACTCCGCCAAGCGAACACCGGACGGCGCATCGAGAAGTGCAGTGAACCTGGTTTCGTTCTATGGTTATATAGACCAAAACTAGGAGGGGTGATGACCGCCGAGTCGGTAGAGCAGTTGTGTCGAGCGATCGAGCAGGGCGCGTCGCCGAAGTACCTGGCGTTCTGGGGGCACAGCCCACGTCGCGACGGGACGATCGGCTCGAGCAGCCTGAGCCAGTGGTGGCCGGCGACATTCGTTGTCGACGGTGTGGAATTCGCCAGCGCCGAGCACTACATGATGTGGCGCAAGGCGATGCTGTTCGAGGACGCGGCTACCGCGGCGAAGATCCTCGAGGTCGGCCATCCGAGCCAGGCGAAGAAACTCGGCAGGCAGATCCGTGACTTCGACGAAGATATCTGGGAGCGAACGCGATTCGACATCGTGGTCGCGGGGAGCGTGGCCAAGTTCGGGCAGGATGACGCGCTGCGGGAATATCTGGTCGGTACCGGTGCGCGGGTGCTCGTCGAAGCCAGCCCGGTGGACCGGATCTGGGGGATCGGGATGGCCGCCGATGATTCGGGTGCGCTGGATCCTGTGCGGTGGAAGGGACTCAATCTGCTCGGGTTCGCGTTGATGCGGGCGCGGGACGAGTTGGTTCGCCGGTAGATAGCGGTCCATCGCTACTTGTCGGTGGGCGTTGTTAGTCTGTGGCAGACGAACGGTTCGGGAGGAATCGGGCGTTTCGACAAGCGAGAACTGTTGTGGCCGGAAATGTCTCGGCGCTATGACAGGTTCGCTGAACGGTGTCGTGGCGATGCCGGAAAGCTATTTCCGGGGAAGTCGGCCGCCGTTCATGATTGGTTCGGCTTCGAGGCACGGAGTCGGTATTTCGACGGGGAGAATCTCTGATGTCTGTTGTGGGCAAATATGCCCTTGGTGTGGCCGCGCTGTCCGCGGTGGCGGCGTTCACCGTGGTGAACGCCGGGCCCGCGGCCGCGGGGGAGAGTGGTGTGGCGATCGCCGAGGCTCCGGGGTACACGGCGGTATCGCGCGACGGTGGATTCGAGACCGCGTCGGGTGACCTGTACGGGGCGCTGGCGTTGTCGTCGGGTCGCGCCGTGGTGGCCTCGGCGGTGAACTACGGCAGCTGGGCTGCGGCGAGCCAGGCCGCGCTCGATGAGTGCGGCGTGCGCGACTGCCAGGTCGTCGTCGAATTCCGCAATGCGTGCGGCGCGGTGGCCCAAGGCGCGGACTACCGCTTCGGCTGGTCGTGGGATCACTCCCTGGACGCGGCCGAGCGCTCCGCGGTGGACGTGCTCGGCATCAGCGCGGCCCCGTTCCCGGATCCGGGTTCGGCGTCGCCGCGTGCGGCGAGTGTCATCCTGTCCGCGTGCACGGCGAACGTGTAGCGAAACGCGAAGCAGCAGGGGCACGGACCGAATAGGTTCGTACCCCTGCTGGATTCAGCGGCGCAGTACTTTCCTGGCCAGCCAATTGCCGAAGAACTGCACTCCCTGTACACCGGCGATGATGATCAGCACCGCCACGATGGTGACCTGCCACTGGAATTGCTGATACCCGTAGACAATGGCGAAATCACCGAGCCCGCCACCGCCGACGGTGCCCGCCATCGCCGAGATATCGACGATCGAGATCACCACGAAGGTGTAGCCGAGAATCAACGGCCCCAACGCTTCCGGAACGATCAGCGTGAGAATGATCCGCAGCGGTCCCGCACCGACCGCACGCGCGGCCTCGATCACACCCGGGTCGACCGTCACCAGGTTCTGTTCCACGATCCGCGCGATCCCGAACGAGGCCGCGACGATCATCACGAACAACGCCGCCTCGGAGCCGATCGTGGTGCCCACCACCTCCAGCGTGACCGGGCCGAGCGCGGCCAGCAGGATGATGAACGGAATAGGGCGCACCACATTGACGATCACATTCAGCACGAAGTAGATCGGCCCGTTCGCCAGCAGGCCACCCCTGCGGGTCGTGTACAGCGCGGTCCCGAGTACCAGCCCGATCAGCCCCGCGACGACGAACGTCACGCCGACCAGATAGACGGTGGTCCCGATCGCCTCGAACAGCGTGGGCCGCAGCTTCTCCCAGTTGGTCTCCATCAGCCCGCCTTCCGTTCCAGGTCGGCGACAACGCGATCCAGCGCGGCATCGGGCCCGTGCAGCGCCAGGGTGACACTGCCGAATGTCTTGTCCTGCAACGTGCTCACCCCGCCGTAGACGATCTCGAAGCGCACGTCGGCGGCGGTAGCGGCGGCCAGTGCCGCCCCGAGACCGCTGTGGTCGTCGATGTCGACGGTGACCAACCGGCCGCCGTGGAGCTGGCGCAACCGATCCAGCTCGGTCGCGTCGGGCCGGTTGTGCAGCACGGTCGCCACGAACGACCGTGTCGGCGCGGCCTGCGGCGCGGCGAAAACATCGAAGGTGGAGGCCAATTCGACGATCCGGCCCTCGGCGAGCACCGCGACCCGGTCGGCGACCGCGCGGATCACATCCATCTCGTGGGTGATCACCACGATGGTCACCCCGAGTTCGGCATTGATCTTCTTCAGCAAGCGCAGCACCTCGCCCGTGGTCTCCGGGTCCAGCGCGGAGGTGGCCTCGTCGGCGAGCAACAGCGAGGGCGAGGTCGCCAGTGCCCTGGCGATCCCGACCCGCTGCTTCTGCCCGCCCGAGAGCTGATCGGGGTAGGCGCGCGCCTTGTCGGTGAGCCCGACGAAGTCGAGCAGTTCGGCCACGCGGGCCTTGCGTTCGGCCCGTTTCCAGCCCGCGACCTTCAGCGGGTACTCGATATTGCCCGCGGCGGTGCGGGATCGGAACAGGTTGAACTGCTGGAACACCATGCCGATATCGCGACGTAGCCTGCGCACCGCAGACTCCGGCACCCCGGTGATCGGGGTGCCGGAAATCGTGACGGTGCCCGTAGTCGGCTTGTCGAGCGCGTTGATCAGCCGGACCAGCGTGGACTTGCCCGCTCCGGAGTAGCCGATGACGCCGAAGATCTCACCCGGTTCGATCCGCAGGTCGATACCGTCGAGTGCGGTGTGCCGAGCGTCGCCGCTGCCGAAGATCTTCGTGACGGAACGGAATTCGACGGCGGCTGGGCCGGCACTCACTTGGCCGTGCGGATGCCCTGCTGCACCCGGTCCAGGATCTGCTCGAGCTCGGCGCCGGGACGGTTCACCGCGACCGCGGTGCCCTTGGTGGTTTCGGCGTGCGCGGTGGCCACGGCCGGGTCCTTCCAGATCTCGACCAGCTTCAGATACGTCGGATTCGTCTTGTCCTCGGCGCGGCTGACGATCACATTGATGTACGGCTCGGCGGCCGGATTCTTCGGATCATCCTTGTACAGCGCCGATTTCGGGTCGACGCCCGATCGGTCGAGGAAGGTGTTGTTGATCACCGAGCCGTCGACCGAGGGCAGCGACAACGCCGTCTGGGCGGCATCGACGGGAGTCACCCGCACCTTGGACGCGGCCTTGTCGATGTCGGCGGGCGTCGGCTGGACCGAGGTGCCGGTGATCTTCAGCAAGCCGGCGGCCTGCAGTACGAACAGCGCACGCGCCTGGTTGGTCGGATCGTTGGGGATCGCGATCTCACCACCGGCCGGGATATCGGCGAGAGCCTTGTGCTTCTTCGAGTAAAGGCCCAGCGGGACAATATACGTCGAGCCGATCGGGGTGAGCGTGTCCGAGCTCGCCACGTTGTATTGGCCGAGGAACTGCAGATGCTGGAACAGATTGAGGTCGATCTGTTTCTGCGACAGCGCCGTATTCGGCTGCTTGTAATCGGAGAAATTGGTGACCTTCAGCGTGATGCCCTGCTCCTTGGCCTTCTGTTCGAAGACCTCGAAAGCCTTGTCCTTGTCGGTGGTGCCGATCCGCACAACCGTGCCCGACGCGTCGTCATCGGAACCGCACGCGGTCAGGGTGAGGGCCGCGGTTGCTATCAGCACTGGGATCGCCAGTGTCCGACGGAATTTCACTTGTACTCCCGAATTGCTAGCAGAAGATGAACTCGGCCATCCAAGCTGTCGGCCCTACCCGCCGACAACGGTTTGACTTGCCATGAGCGAAATCCTCGCAAACACTGGGACGCCCGTCTAAATTGCGGACAATGCGAATCCTGCGCCGTCTGCTGGCGATTCCGGTCCTGGTCGCGCTGGCAACGGGGGCGGTGAGCTGTGGGCAAGACCACCCGGACGGCGTGGTGCGGATCGGTGTGAACGACATCGCACAACCGCACTGGGAGGTGTACAAACGCAAGGCGGCCGAGCAGGGCATCACTGTCGAGTACGTGAACTTCACCGACTACAAGCAGCCCAATCCGGCGCTGGCGCAGAAACAGGTCGACCTCAACAAATTCCAGCACGTGCGGTACCTGGCCAACTACAACGTGGCCAGCAACGACACGATCGTGCCGATCGGCGCGACCGAGATCTTCCCGCTCACCCTGTACTCCACGAAGCACACCTCGGTCGCCGAGATCCCGCGGGGTGGGCAGATCACGCTCAGCAACAATCCGGCGCAGCAGGTCCGCCCCCTGCTCGGGCTGTCGGCGGCGGGGTTGATCGTGCTGAAGGGTGGCGCGAGTTGGGACTCCACGATCGACGACGTCGACACCGGCGCTTCGAAGGTGCGGCTCACCACGATCGATCCGACGCTCACCGCGCAGTCGCTGGACAGCGTCGACGCGGCGTTCGTCGACGACACGTTCGCCGGGCCCGCCGGCCTGACCCAGCAGCAGGTCATCTACACCGACGACCCGGAACGTCCGGAGTTGAAGCAGTACATCAACGTCTTCGCCGCGCGGGCGGCCGACAAGGACAACCCCACCTACCTGAAACTCGCGCAGCTCTACCATGATCCGGAGGTGGTGGCCGCGGTCCAGGCGGAGACGGGCTACGCGGGAATCTTCAAGACCAACGACGCCGCCGATCTGCAAGCCACGCTGCGCGAGCTGGAAACGAAGTTCCGCAAGTAGTCGCGAACACCCCCGGCACGGTGGTTTCCAGGTGCAGGGGTGCGGATCACGGTGCACGCGGGCGACCACATATCGGCCACCACAGTCAGCTCGGCGCCGTCGTGCTCGTCTCGCGGCGTAGGAGCCACCCGCCGAGAACAGGCCCGACCAGGGTTGATGCGCTCGAGGCGCTTCGGCAGCGGGTCAGCGCAGCGGGTGCTCGACCGACAGTCTGCCGCGGCGGACGAGATCGCGTTTGGTGATCGGCGGCAGGGCGGCATCGTCGTCGGGGACAGCGGGGTTGGGCCGCACCAGCAGGGTGACGGTCGCGGCGGGCACGAATCCGCTGCTGGTCATCAGCGCGGCCGAGGCGCTGTTGCGGTCCTCGACATCGGTGACGATATGGCGGGCGCCGCGGGCGAACAACGCCTCCGAGCACACGTTCACCAGCCGCCGCGCGATCCCGTGGCCCTGCATATCGGGGGCTACCGCGATCCATTCCAGATACGCCCAGTCGTCGCGATGCTCGAACTCCATCGACCCGAGGACGAACCCGACCACCCGGTCGGAATCCAGGGCCACCCAGCAGGCGTTGTCGGGGCTGTCGAGGTGCTCGGCGACGGCCGTGAGCGACCACGACGTGTACGGCTTGATGGTGGTGTCGAAAACCTGATGGCCGAGGTCGAGGACTTGACGCAGGTGTCCCAAACCCATCGGCACGACAGCGATGGCGGTGTCCATAGCCGCCAGTGTGCCCTACGCGCCTTTGCGGGCAGCGGTCTTGGACGCGGTGGATTTGCTCGCGGCGGCTTTGCGCGGTGCGGGTTTCTTGGCGGCCTTTTTCGCGGGTTTCTTCTCCGGGGCGGCTTCGCGGCGCCCGCTGGTCTCGAGACTGCGTTGCAGCGCGGCGACCAGATCCACGACTTCGGCATCCGCCTGTTCGGCGGGCGCTGTCTCGGCGGCGGGCTCGACCTTGCCGGTGCCGCTGGCGATCGCCTCGTCGAGCAGCTTCTGCAATTCGATCTGGTATTCGTCGGTGTATTCGGACGGGTCGAAATCTCCTGACATCGATTCGACGAGGGTTTCGGCCATCTTCAGTTCTTGCGGGCGCGGGGCGGGTGCGTCGTCGAGCGACGGGAATTCGACCGCCCGCACCTCGTCGGGCCACAGCAGCGTCTGCAGGACCAGCACACCGTCACGCACGCGCAAGGCGGCCAGCCGGGTCTTCTGGCGCAGTGTGAAATGGACCAGCGCGGTCTTGTCGATGCGTTCGAGGGTCGCCGCCAGCAACTGATAGGCCTTCGGCGTCGTGGAATCCGGTTCGAGGTAATAGCTCTTGTCGAACAGCACCGGGTCGATCTGATCGGACGGCACGAATTCCAGCACGGGAATCTCATGTTTCTCCGCCGCGGGCAGTTTCGAGAAATCGGCGTCGGTCAGTACCACCTGCTCACCGTCCGGCGAGGTATAGGCCTTGTCGATATCGGAGTACTGCACAGATTTGCCACACACCTGACAGACCCGGTCATATTTGATCCGGCCCCCGTCCTTGGCGTGGACCTGGTGGAACCGAATGTCATGGTCCTCGGTCGCGGTATAGACCTTGACCGGGACATTGACCAGCCCGAAAGCGATCGAGCCCTTCCAGATCGATCTCATCCACCCATCATGGTCGAAATGTCGCGCCGGGGCGAGCAAGCGATCTCCAATAGGTGCCCGCCTGTGATCCGGCGGTGCTTGAAATCGTTGCGTCTGATCCAATTGCCGAGTGGGTGTCGAGGTGATCGTGTGCGGGATCGGGCCGGCGGGACGGGCCGTTGCCCATCGTGCGCTGGCGGCCGGGCGCGACGTCACTGTGATCGATCCGCGCCCGGATCGGGGATGGACGCCGACCTATGCGGCGTGGGTCGATGAATTGCCCGGGTGGCTCGATTCCGGCGTGGTCGCGGCGGCGATCGACGAGCCGACGGCGTGGGCGGTGCGTGAGCATCGGATCGATCGCACCTATCAGGTGTTCGATACGGCGGCGCTGCAGTCGTCGTTGACGCTGCACGGCGCGACCGTGATCGCGGACCGCGCCGTGGAGGTGAACACACGCTCGGTGCGGACGGCGGGTGGGCTGACCCGTACCGGGCAGGTGGTCGACGCGCGGGGGCTGGCCCGGTCGCCGCGTCGCGCCGAGCAGACCGCCTATGGGGTGGTCGTGGACCGTACAGGACTCGAGCCGACACTGTTCATGGACTGGCGGGCCGACAACGGGACCGATCCCGACGAGCCACCGTCGTTTCTGTACGCGATACCGCTGAGCGCCGACACCGTGCTGTTCGAGGAGACCTGCCTCGCCGGGCGACCCGCGCTCGCGCCGGACGTGTTGCGACGCCGACTCGAACATCGGTTGCGGGTGCGGGGGATCGCGCTCACCGGGGCCGAACCCGTTGAACGGGTGCGCTTTCCGGTCCAGGGCGGCATGCCGGGGCGCGGCAGATTCGGTGCGGCCGGTGGGTTGACCCACCCCGCGACCGGATACAGCGTCGCCGCCGCTCTCGCCGCCGCCGACACCGTTGTCGCGGGTGGCACGGTGTGGACGCCCAGCGCGCGGGCCGTGGCGGCCTTGCGCCGCGCGGGATTGCGCGCGGTGCTGGCTCTGCCGCCGCGCGAGGTCCCGGTCTTCTTCGAGACGTTCTTCGGTTTGCCCGCGCACCTGCAACGTTGCTATCTGTCCGGCCTCGATGACCTCGGTGGCACTCTCGCCGCGATGCGCGCGCTGTTCGCCGATCTTCCGCCGAATCTGCGCCGCACTGTCGTGACCTCGGTCGTCGGCGCGGCTCGTCGGTAGCCGACGCCGAGACCCGTCGCCGACCGGACGAACAAGGGTGTGCCAGAGGCCCGGCGGTGCCGCCACGAAGTTGCTACGATCGCCACGCGAACGCGCCGACCCGCCAACAGGATCGGGCCGACGAGGCGGGACGGCCGGAACTACTCCGAGCCCCCGCACGTCGATATGCGCCTCGCGCGATGGTGTGACGAGTTAGGGGACAATCCGGTGTTCGAATTCACCAGGCGGCGCAGTCGCTGGGTGCTCGGCGTTTTCGCGGTGCTCGCAGTGGTGCTCGGTGCACTGGGCGCGACGCTGTTCGAGCGGGTGGAGGGCGGCGGATACACCGACTCCGGGAGCGAATCCAGCCGTGCGCTGGAGGTGTTGGGCACCGAGTTCGGGCAGGCGCCGCCGAACCTGCTGCTGCTGGTGGAAACCGAGTCCTCGGTCGAGGACCCCGAATCCACCGCGGCGGCAACGGCATTGGTCGCCAACCTGCAGGAACGGGCCGGGGTCACCGAGGTGATGTCGTACTGGACCTCCCATCAGCCCGCGCTGCGCAGTGTCGACGGCAAGCAGGGTCTGATCGTCGCCAGTGTGCTCGGCAGCGAACGCGAGATCGACCAACGCGTCACCGCCATCTCCGAAGAGCTGACGGGCAAACAAGGATCGTTGCAGGTCAGGGCAGGCGGATTCGCCATGCTCATGCACGAGACGGTGCAGCAGAGCAAGACCGATATCGCCAAGGGCGAGGCCATCGCGTTCCCGCTCACCCTGATCGCGCTGCTGTTCGTCTTCGGCGGCCTGGTCGCCGCGAGCCTGCCGCTGCTCGTCGCGATCGGCACCGTGCTCACCACCATGGGCGCGCTGTGGTTGCTCACCCTGTTCACGCCGCTGGCCGTCACCGCAACCAATGTGGCGACGCTGCTCGGCCTCGGTCTGGCCATCGACTACAGCCTGCTGATCGTCAGCCGCTACCGCGACGAACTGGCCGAGGGCCGCACGCCGGCGGGCGCGGTGGCCACCACCCTGCGCACCGCGGGCCGCACCGTCGCGTTCTCCGCGCTCACCGTCGCGGTGGCGCTGGCCGGGTTGCTGTTCTTCCCGCTGCTGGCGATCCGGTCGATGGGCTACGCGGGCATCGTCGTCGCGGCACTGACCGCGCTGGTGTCGCTCACCGCGCTGCCCGCCGCGTTGCTGCTGATCGGCACCCGCATCGACAAGGGACAGCTCGGCTGGTGGTTCCTGCGCGCGCCGCGTCCCGCCCCGGGTGAAGGCGCCTGGCACAAGCTGGCCACGGCCGTGATGCGCAAACCGATCTCGATCGGACTCGCCGTCACCGCGCTGCTGCTCCTGCTCGGTGCGCCGTTCCTCGGCGTGAAACTCGGATTCCCGGACGAACGAACACTGCCGGAATCGATGAACTCCCGTCAGGTCACCGAGATCGTGGCGCGCGACTTCGGCGAGAGCGACCAGCACACCCTCGTCGCCGTGCTGCCCGACAGCGCTTACAGCGCGGCGGGACTCGACACCATCGCGCGTGACATGTCCGACCTGGACAACGTCCGCCGCGTCGACACCGCCACCGGCAGCTATGCCCAGGGCGGGTTGCTCCTCGAACCCACCGCGGCCAACGCGCGGTTCCGGGTCGAGAAGGCCGTCTACCTGTCGATCGTGCCGACCACCGGTGACAGCGACGCCCTGGCGCACCTGGTCGAGCAGGTGCGCGCGGTGCGGACCCCGAGCGAGTTGCTGGTCGGTGGCGTGGCCGCCGCCAATACCGACTCGGTCGCCGCGATCGAGAACGCACTGCCGTGGGCGCTCGGCTTCGTGGTGATCATGATGCTGATCGTGCTGTTCGCGCTCACCGGTAGCGTGGTGCTGCCGGTGCTGGCGGTGATCCTCAGCGCGCTGAGTTTGACCGCGACCTTCGGTGCGCTGGTGTGGATCTTCCAGGACGGCCACCTGTCCGGGGTGCTCGGTTTCACCGTCACCGGAGACCTGTCGGCTACCGTCCCGGTGATGCTGTTCGCCGCCGCCTTCGGGCTCGCGATGGACTACCAGGTGTTCCTGCTGTCGCGGATCCGGGAGGAATACGACCGGACCGGCAAGAACGAGACCGCGGTCGCGCTCGGCCTGGAACGGGTCGGACGTATCGTCACCGCCGCGGCGATTCTCATCTCCCTGGTGTTCCTCGGCTTCCTCGCCTCCGACATCACCTTCATGAAGTCCTTCGGCATCGGCCTGCCGCTGGCCGTGATCGTCGACGCCACCCTCGTGCGCGGGTTCCTGCTGCCCGCCGCAATGAAGGTGCTGGGCGACGCGAACTGGTATGCACCGGAATTCCTGCGTCGACTCCACGATCGGTGGGGCCTGGACGAGGCCGGCTCGGCTCGGTCGAAACGTGAAGTGGTGGTGCGTGATCCGCTCGCCGCCAGGTCGGAGGAGGTCGTCGTCGTGGATCCACTCGCGCGGGCGGAGGCGGCGCGGGCGCAGGCGGCCAGAGCTGAGGCCGAGCGTGCCGACCCGGCGCGGGCCGAGGACGGTACGCGGGAGAACGCGCGGGCGCAGGAGAGCATCTCGGTCTCGACGGGCAGTCGCGAGACCTCGGACTGACAAGACGCAGCAGGGGCGGGCACGCCGAACCGCCGCCCGCCCCTGCGAGTTTCAGAGGTGGTGGGTTCAGATGCCGCCGGTGGACAGGAACCCGCCGTCGACCCGCACACAGTCACCGGTGATCCACGCTGCCTCGTCGGACACCAGGAATGCGATCAGCCGGGCCACGTCCTCGGGCTCGCCGAGTCGCTTCAGCGGATACACGCTCGCGGCACGCTCCTCGTCGTCGGAGTACAGCGCATCGGCGAACTTGGTCTTGACCACGCCCGGCGCCACCGCGTTGACGCGGATCTTCGGGCCCAGCTGCCAGGCCAGCTCCTCGGTGAGCCGGATCAGCGCCGCCTTCGACGCGCCGTAGGCCGAGATCACCCCCGACGACCGGATGCCCGCGACGCTGGCCACGTTCACCACCGCACCACCGTGCTCGGCCATCCACGCGCGGTAGGCCTGCTGCACATAGCCCAGCGACGCCACCACGTTCACATCGAAGATCTTGCTGACGCCACCCAGATCGGCGTCCATCAGCGGACCGTAGACGGGGTTGATGCCGGTGTTGTTGATCAGGATGTCGAGCGAGCCGTACTCGGTGACGGCTCTGGCCACGGCTTCCGCGCGTGCGTCGGCATCGCCCGCGTTGCCGGCGAGATAGCTCACCTGACCCTGGTGGCCCAGCGCGCGCAGCTCGGTGGCCGCGGCCTCCAATGCTTCGGGTTTACGCGCGGTGATCAGCACGTTCGCGCCCCGGCGCAGCAGTTCGGCCGCAGTCGCGAGGCCGATGCCGCGACTGGCTCCGGTGACGAGGGCGGTCCGGCCAAGGAGATCGGTAGTCATGGCACGAGAGTAACCACGCTCACATCGGGCAGCGCCGGGTTCGGCTTCCGGAAGCGTCGACGGTAAAATAAGTGGTTCTTGCCGATATGCCCTTCCCGTTTGTCTTACTCTGAGGAGAACTCTGTGATCACGGCGACCGACCTGGAGGTCCGGGCCGGAGTCCGTACCCTGCTCTCGGCTCCTGGGCCGGCGCTGCGGGTGCAGTCCGGCGACCGGATCGGACTGGTCGGTCGCAACGGTGCGGGTAAGACCACCACCCTGCGCATCCTCGCGGGCGAGGGCGAGCCGTACGCCGGAAAGATCACGCGCTCCACCGACATCGGCTATCTGCCGCAGGACCCGAAGGAAGGCGATCTCGATGTGATCGCCAAAGACCGGGTGCTCTCGGCGCGCGGGCTCGACGTGCTGCTGCGCGACATGGAGAAGGCCCAGGTCGAGATGGCCGAGGTGGCCGACGATGCCGCTCGCGACAAGGCGATTCGCCGGTACGGGCGCCTCGAGGACCAGTTCTCCTCGCTCGGCGGCTACGTCGCCGAGAGCGAGGCGGCCCGCATCTGCAACAGCCTCGGCCTGCCCGACCGCGTCCTCGATCAGCAGCTGCGCACCCTGTCCGGTGGTCAGCGCCGCCGCATCGAGCTGGCCCGCATCCTGTTCTCCGCCTCCGACGGCTCGGGTGGGCGCTCCGACCGCATCCTGCTGCTCGACGAACCGACCAACCACCTCGACGCCGACTCCATCACCTGGCTGCGCGGGTTCCTGCAGAACCACGACGGCGGCCTGATCGTGATCAGCCACGACGTGGAACTGCTCGGCGACGTGGTCAACAAGGTGTGGTTCCTCGACGCCGTGCGCGGTGAGCCCGACGTCTACAACATGGGCTGGAAGAAGTACCTCGACGCCCGTGCCACCGACGAGCAGCGCCGCGTCCGCGAGCGCGCCAACGCCGAGAAGAAGGCGGGCGCGCTGCGTCAGCAGGCTGCCAAGCTCGGCGCGAAGGCCACCAAAGCCGCTGCGGCACACCAGATGGTGCGTCGCGCCGAACGCTTGATCAACGAGCTCGACGACGTGCGTGTGAGCGACAAGGTCGCCCGTATCCGGTTCCCCGAGCCCGCGGCCTGCAGCAAGACGCCGCTGATGGTGAAGGACCTGACCAAGCTCTACGGTTCCCTGGAAATCTTCACCGGCGTGAACTTCGCCGTCGACAAGGGCAGCCGCGTGGTGGTGCTCGGGCTCAACGGCGCCGGCAAGACGACCATGCTGAAACTGCTCGCCGGTGTCGAGACGCCGACCGCGGGCGGCGTCGAGCAGGGCCGTGGGCTCAAGGTCGGCTACTTCGCCCAGGAGCACGACACCCTCGACGACCAGGCCTCGGTGTGGGAGAACATCCGCCACGCGTCTCCGGACGCGGGGGAGCAGGAGCTGCGCAGCCTGCTCGGTGCGTTCATGTTCACCGGTCCGCAGCTCGACCAGCCGGCGGGCACGCTGTCCGGCGGTGAGAAGACGCGTCTGGCCCTGGCCGGGCTGGTGTCCTCGGCGGCGAACGTGCTGCTGCTCGACGAGCCGACCAACAACCTCGACCCGGTCTCGCGCGAGCAGGTCCTCGAGGCGCTGCGCACCTACGCGGGTGCCGTGGTACTGGTGACGCACGACCCTGGCGCGGCCGAGGCGCTCAACCCGGAGCGGGTCATCCTGCTGCCCGACGGCACCGAGGACCACTGGTCCGCGGAGTACGCGGAGCTGATCGACCTCGCCTGATCCGTGGTGAAAGGCTGTGTCGTGGCGGAACTCGCCGGGATCGCGTGAGTTTGATCACTGTTTTCGTTGATCACCGAGTGCGGAGTGTCTAGCCTGGAAGAAGTGCTCGGCGACTCGGAGGAAGCCATGAGCGACAGTGCCAGACAGGCCGCTAGGTCGGCCAAGGGTAAATCGACGATCGGCAAGTCAGCCCTGGGTAAGGGCACCCGGGTGACGGGCAAGTCCCGCGACCGGCTGCAGACCCAGCTGAAGAAGCAGTACGAGGCGGGCGCGTCCATTCGCACCCTGGCCAGGTCCACCGGCCGCTCGTACGGCTTCATCCACAATGTGCTGGTCGAGTCACATGTAGAACTGCGTGGGCGCGGCGGCGCCAATCGGCGCAAGAATCCGGCCGACTGAATCGCGCGCCACGCGACGGTGTCGCTACCAGCCTGCGACGGCTCCGTCGCCACGGACCAGCAGATTGGCCAGGCTGGCGAACAGTGGCAGCCCGGTCTTGATCTCGAGGTACGCGAACTGTCCCTGCGGGTTCACCTCGAGGAAGTAGTACTCGCCGTCGCTGCCGAGGCGCAGATCGACCACGCCGAAGCTGAGTCCGAGCGCGCCCATCAGGGTCGCGAGGGACTTGCTGACCGACGCCGGTAGCCGATCCGGTGCGAACGCGACCGAGGTGTCGAGCCGGGAATCGATGCGCCCGACTCCCGCCTGGGAGTCGATGCGCACACTCCACTCGACGCCGTCGACCCAGACGACCCGAAGATCGCAGCTGGCCTCCACGTAATCCTGGAACGTGGTCGGCGTCGACCGGATCGACTCGAGCTTGTTCAGCTCGGGCCTGGTGATGATCCTGGTCTCCGAGAATTCGCCACGGCCCGTGCCGGTGCGTTTGTACACCACTGGCCCGCACCGGGATTCGACGAAACTGCGCGCCTCGTCCGGGTCGTTGGTGACCAGCGTTTCCGGGATCGTGAAACCCGCCCGCTGCGCGGTTTCGAGCTGGACGATCTTGCGGCTCGCGGTGCGCTCGGCGGCCGGATCGTTGACCCAGTACGCCGGGATCGACCACAGCATGCCCTGCAGGAATCCGTCACACTCGGCCTGGCGGAACGCGTCGTCGGCCGCGCGCACACCGGTGGGCACCCGGCACGGGTGCGGCCTGCGCCACCACACCGCGCGGACGTCGTCGAGCCCGTGGACATGGGACATCGCGCGGTTGGTGCCCGCTTTGTCGAGCCGGAAACTCCCTGTCTCAGTGGGGAAGTCGCGCAGGTCGAGCCGGATCGGATCGAGCCCGTGGTGGTCTCGCAGGGTCGACGCCAGCGCATCGGCGTGCAGGTCGTCGGCTTCGGAGACGATGAGCACGGCGTCGGTAGCGCCTTCCATCACTTGCGCGCCGTTTCAGTCGAGGCTGTCGCAGTTGATGCCGTCGCGGAAGGTGAAGGTCGCCCCGGTGACACCACCTCGTTCGGCGATGCGCAATTTCGTCGCCCAGCTGCGGGTGGCGCAGGCGAGCTGCTCGTCGCCCAGCGCCTCCGACGGTTCCGGTGCGAGAGTGATCGGCCGGTCGACCAGATCGACGCGCATCCGTCGGGTGAAGTCGGCGGTGGCACCGGGACGGATATCGACCCGTACCTGACGTTCACCCGCGCCCACGCGGTCTTCGGTGAGTCGCACGACGTCGTTGCGGTCGAATGTCCAGGTTCCACCGTCGACGCGCACCGAGATGTCGCGCTCGGACTCGGCCACCAGCAATCCGCGCAAGGCGGGGCCCCGATCTCGGGACGACGCGGTAGCGGGGAGGTGGATGGCGTCGGTCATGGGCACTCACTCCGATCTTTCTCGTCTGCTCGCGATTTGCCAGAACCCCAAAAGGTGCTTCGGATCATAACGTGAACAGGTGGTCCGCCGAGCCGGTTCGCGAGATTTGCGGAGTGCCGGGCAAACCGCCGAGCGGCGCGTGATCGCCTTGCCGGGAAAGAATTTCGGACAACTCGGATGTTGCAAGCGTGTTCTCACCGGCAATCCGGCAGCAAACGCAGATGACAACGGCGCGGCGGGCGTCCCCCGGGTCCGTGCTGGAGGGTGCCTGCCGCGCCGTGTGTGGTCGCTAGAGGCCGAGCAGTTCGGGATTCTCGGCGAGCTCGCGGAAATGTTCGGCCGGGTTCGCGACGAGCCGGCGGGCTGTCAGATCCATCGCGCCCGCCACGACGGTGATCTCCGCGGCGACGGTTCCGTCGAGCTTGATGATCTGGTGGTGGAAGCGGAAGACCTTCTCGCCTTGCTTCCAGTCGAATACGCAAGTCACGGTGACCTCGTCGCCACCGCGCAGTTCGCGCTTGTACTTGATGGTCGACTCGAGCACCACCGCACCGACGCCGCTGGCGATGAACTTGTCCTGCGGGATACCCGCCGCGCGCAGCAGCTCCCACCGGGCGTGCTCGCCGTACTGGTGATAGACGGCGTGATTGAGATGGCCCTGGGTGTCGAGCTCGTAGCCGCGGACGAGGACCGGTACGGAGAACGTCATACGGTGTATAACCGGCGGCTCGCGCGTGCTTGTTCCCGGTGTGTGTGCAATCTCGGACACATTCCGAGCGGTCCGGTATGGCTGCCGTGGCCTTACGCCCATCGCGATCGTCGCCGCGCCGACCGGAAAATTCACGACGCGCGTGGGCTCTACCAGGTTGTTCGATCGGATTCGCGCTTGCCATTGACGGCGCCCGCGCGCTGGGTCATCATTGAGCCAGCGGGCATTCGCGTGCTCAAAATGGTTGTGAGACAACGAAGTTCCGGCCAGGTTGGGCTTTCTACGGCGCTTACGCCGGTGACCCCCGCTTCTCGGCCCCTCGCAGCGCACTCTCGATGACCCCATCAGCCCGGCCTTTCGGTCAGGGCTTTTTTGCTGCCCGAACAGGGCGAAATGGGCATCGCCAGGCTGCGACCGGCACCGAGAACATCTCCCGATCTCGACCGTATGACAGGACTGCAATGAGTTCACCCAAACTAGGGCGCGATGTCATCTTCGACTACATTCGCGACGCCGGCATCGAGTACATCTTCGGTGTTCCCGGCACCCAGGAAATCCCGCTGATCGACGCCACCACCATTCCGGAGAACGGTGTCGAGTACATCCCGACCCTGCACGAGAACATCGCGATGGGCGCCGCGATGGGTTATGCCCGCGCGTCGGGCAGGCCCGGCGTCGCACTGGTCCACATCACCCCTGGCGCCGCCAATATCGTCGGAAACCTTTTCGACGCGTACACCTCGAATATTCCGGTCCTCGTCCTGTGCGGCCAGCAGCACAGCGATCTGCTGATCCAGGAGCCGCTGCTGGGATCGGATCTGGTCCGAACCGCGGGCCAGTACACGAAGTGGGCACACGAGATCCGCAGCGCGGACGAGATTCCGCTCGTCATGCAGCGTGCGTTCAAAGAATTGTTCACGCCGCCGTTCCGGCCCGTGTTCGTCTCGGTGCCGTGGGATTTCCTGATCGAGCAGCCGACCTTGCAGGAACCGGCCCGCTCCACTCGGATCGCGCACGCGGTGACCGGCGACGAGGCCGGGATCGCTGCGGCCGTCGAGACTCTCGCCAACGCGAACAATCCGGTGCTGCTGGTCGGCGACGGCGTCGGCGAGGCCGGCGCGTGGCCGGAGATCGAAGGTCTCGCGAACCTGCTCGGCGCGGCCGTGTACTCGGAGTTCCAGGCGAGCCGGATGAACTATCCGAACGACCTGCCGCACTGGCAGGGTGAACTGGCACCCATCCAAGACGGCATCCACATGCAGTTGCGCGGCTACGACACCATCTTCCTGATCGGGGTGAACTCGCACGCCCAGATCTCGATCTTCCGCTGGGACAAGGGCCCGATCCTGCCCGCGGACCTGGTTCAGGTGGCGCTGCACAATGATTCGTGGCAGATCGGCAAGAACTACTTCACCGAGGTCGGTGTCCTCGGTGACATCAAGAAGACGCTGCCACCGATCATTTCCGGTATCGCCGCGAGCCCGCACTTCGACGTCGCGTCGGCGCAAGCGCGCAATGCGAACATTCTGCGGCTCGGTGCGCAACGCGACGCCGCGTTCTCGGCCGACGCCGATCAATTCCAGTTGCTCGATTCGGCGGCGGTAGCCGAACTCGAGACCGTCGACTCGGTGGTTTCGGAAGAATCGAAGGCCGCTGTCGTCGACGCCCCTGTGCCGATTCCCGGTCAGCAGGTGGCGTTCGCGCTGGCGGAAGTGCAGAAGACGCTCGATCGGCCGATCACCGTACTCAACGAAGCGTTCTCGATCGCCAGCAGCTTGCAGAAGGTGGTTCAGTACGATTCGCCGGACGCCTACTTCTGCACCTCGGGTGGTTCGCTGGGATTCTCGTTGCCCGCGTCGATCGGATTCTCCCTCGCCGTGCGGGAGGAGCGCTACATCGTCAATGTCATCGGCGACGGTTCGGCGCTGTTCCACACCAATTCCTGGTGGACCAGCGCCAAATTCGATCTGCCGGTGCTGTACATCGTCGTCAACGACGCGCAGTATTCGTCGCTGGTGATCGGGCTCGGGCTGATCGAACGCGTCTACGGCTGGCGGCCGACCAATCCGGCGACCTACCTGAGCCTGGGCGAACCCGAGCAGGATTTCGTCGACATCGCCAAGACCTTCGGCATCGACGGAAAGGTGGTCGACGACGGCCGCAAGCTGCAGCGCGCGATCGAACGCGGATTCCGGGCCGTCGCGGACGGCAAGCCCTATGTCCTCGATATTCGCACCACCCCTGCCCTGCCCCCGGCGCTGCCGCCCGCGGTGGATGTCCTGCTGGCCGAAAGGTCGAGTGCCGACGCGGAATACGTGGAGAAGCTGCGCGATATCGGCCCTCCGTGATCCCCGGGGTCAGCTGATTGTGCTGCCGAGTGGACGGCGACCGTGACATTTGCCATCGGTCGCCGTCCACATCGGTATCTACCTGCCATCGGAGCGGGCTGCGATTCTCAGTCGAGAGACCGACGCCTACGAGAATGGAACGCTATGCACAAGCTTGTCCGGCTCCGAAATGTCATGACACTGCTGGCCGCGACCGCGGTGTTCGCGACTGCCGCGTGCGGCAGCGACACCGAATCGGCCGACGCGCCGGCGCCCACTACGACCGCCGCTGCCGCCGTGGCGAAGCCGACCATCGTGCTGGTGCACGGCTCGTTCTCCGACAGTTCCAGCTGGGACACGGTCGCGGGCAAACTACGGGCGCAGGGCTACCAGGTGGTCCAGCCGGAGAATCCGTTGCGTGGACCGAGTTCGGACGCGGCCGCCGTCACCTCGGCGATCGCGAATGTCACCGGGCCGGTCGTGCTGGTCGGGCATTCCTACGGCGGTGCCGTGATCAGCAATATGCACCGTCCGGAGGTCAAGTCCGCAGTGTTCATCGCGGGCTTCGCCCCGGCGAAAGGCGAACCGGTACAAGCACTCTCGGATCCCGCGAAGTACCCGGGCAGCAAGATCGGTCCGGCGTTGCAGATCAAGCCCACCGATACCGGGGCCGAGGTCACGCTGAAACCCGAACAGTTCGGTGAGGTCTTCGCTCAGGACGTCAGCGCCGATGTCGCGGCGCAGCTCGCCGCGCGTCAGCGGCCTACCTCCGCGGCCGCGCAGGCCGAGCCGAGCGGGGACCCGTCGTGGGCGTCGACTCCGTCGTGGTACCTGATCTCGACCGAGGATCAGATCCTGCCGCCCGCGGCGCAGCGCTTCCAGGCCGATCGCGCGAAAGCTCAGGTCAGTGAAGTGAAGTCCTCGCACGCGTCGCCGGTGTCACATCCGGACGAGGTGGTCGCGACCATCACCGCGGCCGCCCGCTGAACCAGCGAAGCGCCGAAACCCGACGGCACTGTGCCGTCGGGTTTTCCGGCGTCCCGGCCAGGTGCTGTCGCGACCGGTCGAGCTCACAGCCAGCCGGCATTGCGGGCGATGCGGATCGCGTCGATGCGGTTGCGCCCACCGATCTTGGTGATCGCGTTCGACAAGTAGTTGCGCACCGTCGCCGGTGACAGGAACAGCGTGGTGGCGATCTCGTCGGTGCTGATCCCGGTCTCGGCCGCCCGGATCACATCGGCCTCACGGGTGGTGAGCGGACTGGTACCGGTCTCGAGGGCTGCGGCGACCAGGTCGGTGTCGATCACCCGCTCGCCGGCGACGACCTTGCGGATACTGTCGGCCAGCGTCTGCGCCGGTGCGTCCTTGACGACGAAACCGCGCACCTGCGCGTGCAGGGCGCGCAGCAGGTAGCCCGGCTGACTGAGTCCGGTCAGGATCAGCACCTGGGTTTCGGGGACCTGTTCGTGAATGAGCTTGGCGACGCTGAGTCCGTCCAGGCCCGGCATGTCGATGTCGAGCAACGCGACATCCGGGCGCGTGCGCAGGATCTCGTCGATGACATGGTCGCCACGGTCCAGTTCCGATACCACGTCCATGTCTTCCTCGCGGGAAAGCAGCGCCACCAGCGCGCCCCGGATCATGTGCATGTCCTCGGCGACGAGCACGCGAATCATCATGTCCCCCCTGGGATCTCGACGCGCAAGTGAAACAGGCCGTCCTTGCTGTGTCGCGCCGACACGGTACCCGACAACGCCGCCGTCCGCTCCGCCAGTCCGGACAGGCCGTTCCCGGAACCCGGCTTGCGGTGCGCCCCGTCGTTGACGATCTCCAAGAACAGCGTGCCGTCCCGCCGACCGGCTTCGATCCAGCACGTGCGGGCGGTGCTGTGCCGCAGCACATTGGTGATGCCTTCGCGAGTGGCCCACGCGAACGCGTCGTCGACCTCGGGCGCCAGCGGCGGAAGATCGATGTGATGGTGGGTGTCGATCCCGGCGGCCGACAACAGGGCGGTGGCCCCGGCGGCTTCCGTGCGCAGGGAGATGGTGTGCTCGCCGAGGGTGACTCGTCGCATCGCCTGCAGGGTCTCGCGGGCGAGTGCGGCGATGCCGTCGATTTCCGATCGTGCCGCGCCCGGATCGCTGGGCAGCAAGGCCGCGGCCAGGTCGCCCTTGAGCGAGACGGCCGACAGGCTCTGCCCGAGGAGATCGTGCAGGTCGCGCGAGACCCGAAGGCGTTCTCGGCCCGCGGCCTGCTCGGCGAGATCGGTGCGGGTGCGTTCGAGTTGGGCCACGGCGCGGACCAGCAGGGCCACGCCGACGAGGCACCCGGCGATGGCGGTGAACACGACCACCACCTCGATGGCGGCCGCCACCGGGTGACGCGACGCGATGCGGTCGGCGGCGAACAGCGTGCCGACCGCGGTGACGGCGATCGGGGCCGCGCAGAGGAGTACGCGCGGCAGGCCGCGTACGAGCAGTGCGGCCGAGGCGACGAAGAACACCTGGCTGATGCCCCACGCCGTCGGTGACCAGACCATCGGTAGGTACACGAGACCACTCAGCAGCGTGAAGGTCATGGGCCAGCCCCGCGGGCGAGGGTCGTCGGCGCTACCGGGCTCGCGGTCCGCGCCGACCGTGCCGAAGGCGTGGTACAGGTGCACGGCGACCACGGCGACCGCCAATATCCACCACAGCGAGGCCGGGCCTGCCTGCTCGGTTCCGGCGAAGGTCGCCCGTGCGGGCGCCAGCGCACCGGTAGCGCAGGTGGTCCCGACCAGGAGGAACCGCGCGGTCTGCGCGGTCGCCAGCCAGGGTCCGAGGAGCGGGCGCGACACCTCGGTCATCCGAGTTCCCCTGCCGTGGTGGCGGTTCTGGGCTCGATGGCGCAGTCGAGCTGCCAGCGACCCCCCACCTGGCGAACAGTGATCAGCACCGGTTCGGTCGGCCCGTCGCGCAGGAGCCGCGCCAGGAGGTGGCGCAGTTCGGCGCGCAGTGGTTCCTCGTACTGTGCCGGTGGCCCTTCGGCGGGCAGGTCGATGCGGGCAACGACGCCCGCAGCGGCGAGAAGTGTTGTAGTGGAAGCGAGCTCACGGCGAAAGTCGGTCTGCTGGACACTGCGGATCAGTTGCCGCGCCTGGGCGAGGCCGCTGCGCGAGGTGGCGACGAGCTCGCCGAGTTCGGCGCGCGCCGACACATGGTCGCTCCGCGCGGCGGAACTCGCCGCGCGATCGGCGGACTCGGTGATCGCCACCAGTGCGGTATGGACGGTTCGGGTGACCGTGCGGTCGATCCGCAGTCGTTCGCGGGCGACGGCCTGTTCGGCGAGCGCCGCCCCGGCACTGCGTAGCCGGCGCAACGCGACGACCATCCAGACCAGCGTGTAGACCGCGACCACCCGCATCGCGGTCGTGACCAGCAACCAGATCGCCTCCTGCTCGGTCGCGCCGAGCAGTGCCGCCGACGGCGCGACGGCGGCGATCAGCACCACCGCGATCGGCAGGGCGAGCACGGGTCGCAGCGTCAGCGCGACGACCACCGCCACGATGTGCACGGTGTTCAGCCACGCGACACCGAGGACCGGCGCCGCCCCGACCACCAGCACGGCCAGTAGCGCCGAGGTGATGGGCGCTGCCGGTGGGACGGCGTCGCGGACAGCGAAGGCGAGGTGGCGGAGGTAGAGCGACAGGCTCACCGCGAGCAGAGCGGCGGTCACGGCGAGGTCGGGTCGATGCCCGGTGTCGGTGGTGACGGTCGCGATCAGCGTCAGGGTGCCGAGCGCGAGCGCGGCCACGACAGTGCCCGCCGCGGCGATGTCCACGGCGTCGCGGGGAATCCGCGCCGACAGCCCACGCAGCACGCCGAGGGCGGCGCCGGTCCGATCGGGCCGGGTCGCGTTCGACAAGGGCGCACGTTCCAGTATCACCGCTACCACCCCATGACTGTTCCGCGAGCCGCGACCGCCCACCAGAAACCAATGTAGACGTTCACCGATGACATTCGTCATCGACGAATGTCCACATCTATCTCTAGCCGTGGTTCGAGACCGTGCGGGATTGTGGGAATCGGCCATGCATCGGGGCGGCGGTCACCTGGTAACGAATTCATCCCCCAAGAAATTGGGGCCTGGTGAAATCCATTGGGCGACAGTAGGTTTGGGCTGAACATCGGGTCGCGGGGGCATAGATACCGGGACCGGGACCTTGCGGGGGCAGGTTCGGGCGATCGCCGCCACACCACGCGCACATCACCGTCGATGCGTGCTTCAAGCACTGTTGTTTCTCGCTCGACTGCAACTGCGATAGGCCGTCATTCGCGGCTTTGCGGTGTCTATCGCACAAGATTGGACCTCGATCATGACAACCATCGAGCATCTGTTCGCGCGACGCGTGCACGGCGCCGATCGCGACACCGAATCCGGTACCACATCGACGACACCGCGCCTGCTCGGGGTGGCGTCGGCGAATCCGCCCACGCGGTACAGCCAGCGCGAGCTGGTCGATCTGCTGGCCATCGACGACCCGAAGATCCGCGGTGTCTTCCTCAATGGCGGGATCGAGCACCGCTATCTCACCCTGCCGCCGGTCGACGACGCGGGACAGTTCCGGTCCGAGTCGCAAGGTGACCTGCTGCGCAAGCATCGACGGCACGGCGTGGACACCGGTGCGGCGGCGATTCGGCGATGCCTGGCCGAGATCGGCAGACAGCCGCAGGACGTGGATTACCTGGTGGCGGTAACGACAACCGGGTTTCTCACCCCGGGGTTCAGCGCCCTGCTGATCAACGAGCTCGGTCTCGCGCCGAGCACCGGGCGCCTCGACGTCGTCGGGATGGGGTGCAACGCGGGGCTCAACGGCCTGACCGCGGTGGCCTCCTGGTCGGCCGCCAACCCGGGCAGGCTGGCGGTCCTCGCCTGCTCCGAAGCATGTTCGGCGGCTTACGTTTTCGACGGAACGATGCGGACCGCCGTGGTGAACAGCCTGTTCGGCGACGGCGCCGCCGCCCTCGCGATCAGCACCGGCGAATCCTACGTAGGCGCCGGCACGGACACGCGATCCGGTGCGCCACAACTGATCGGGCGCGCCAGCTACATGATCACGCGGGCGGTGGACGCGATGCGCTACGACTGGGACGACGATGCCGGCAAGTTCAGCTTCTATCTCGACAAAGAGGTTCCCTACGAGGTCGGCGCCCACGTCGAGCGGGTCGTCGACGAACTACTCGGCGACGCCGGGCTCCGGCGCAAGGACATCGCCCAGTGGATCGTGCACTCCGGCGGCAAGAAGGTGATCGACGCGGTGAAGATCAACCTCGGTCTGACCACGCACGACCTGCGCCACACCGTGAGCGTCATGCGCGATTTCGGGAATCTGTCCAGCGGATCGTTTCTGTTCTCCTATGAGCGGCTGCTGGCCGAGGGGCGCGTCGCGCCCGGCGACTACTGCGTCCTCATGACGATGGGTCCGGGATCGCAGATCGAGACCGCGCTGCTGCGGTTCTGAGCGCCGAAGGGCGAAAACCATCCTGTGGAAAGGCAATTCGTGACTGAGATGATCACCACCGAAGTGGCAGCCGACGGTGCGCTCGCACCGGAACTGACCGCGAGCGTGCTCGCGGCAGCGGTGCGGGCCGAGGACGCGTCGGCGGCCGGGGGAGAGTGCGCGGTGGTCCTGCGCATCGGCGGTGCGGCACCGGGTGCGCGATTCGCCTGGCCGGGCCCGGTCAGCGTCGGCGACGTGAACAAATGGGAAGGCGCGCTGCGCCGCCTCGAACAGGTCCCCGCGCCGGTCATCGCCCTCGTCGACGGTGACGCGTACGGGCCAGCCGCGGAGCTCCTGCTCGTGGCCGACTACCGGATCATGGCGGCGGGCACGGTCTTCGAGCTGGCGGCGAGTGACGGCGGGGTGTGGCCCGCGATGGCGGTCTACCGGCTGGCCGGTCA
Organism: Nocardia sp. NPDC055050; assembly: GCF_053608345.1. Taxonomy (NCBI): domain Bacteria; kingdom Bacillati; phylum Actinomycetota; class Actinomycetes; order Mycobacteriales; family Nocardiaceae; genus Nocardia; species Nocardia sp. NPDC055050. Next base: position 57,083 of record NZ_JBSGVG010000027.1, on the reverse strand, counting down.
GGCCGGCGGTGGTCCGGCCCGGGAATTGGCGGTACTCGGCAGGGCGCTGTCGGCCGAGCGGGCCAGAGACTGTGGCCTGGTGGACGCCGTGATCGAACCCGGCGCCGACGCCGACTCGATCGCCGCGGGCGCCGCGCTGTTCGGCGCGGTCTCGGGAATCGAGATCGCGATCCGGCGCAGGCTGCTGCTCGACGCGCCGAGCACCCGGTTCGAAGACGCGCTCGGCGCGCATCTGGCCGCCTCGGACCGCGCGCTGCGACGTGAACGGGCGGCATCGTGACCATCGTCATCACCCCGCGCACGATCGTGGGTCAGCTCGACTACGACATGGCCGAATTACGCGCTGCGGCAACCGAACACGCCGCCTTGCTGGAGTCGCTCGGACCGGTTCCCGACCGGGACGAGACGGCGGCCGCCGCGGCCGCGGCCGCGCACCACGTGCTGCGCCGCCTGCGTCGGCAGTTCCTGCGACGGCACCTCGCTGTCGTCTACGGAACGGCCACCGATGACCTGCGGCGAGGTCTTCGGCTGAGCGCGCTCGCCGCGGCCGTGACTGTGCTGTATCCCGGCCTGCTCCCGAGCACCGCGCAGGTGCATGCCGACGCCGCGGTGGCGCAGCCGGCGAAAGAGGGCTGGGAGATCGATCAGGGCATCTTCTTCCAGGCCGTGTTCGCGGACCCGGTCCTCGGCAATCACCTGCTCGACGCGATGCGCGCGCCCACCGAGGCCGCCCTCGACCTGCTCGCCGACTTCCGCGCCACCGGCTCGATCACACTGCCTGCCGCGCGCCTCGAGCGCAGCGGCAGCACCTCGACGATCACGATCACCAACACCGAGTGCCTCAACGCCGAGGACAACCAGCACGTCGCCGATATGGAAACCGCGGTCGACCTGGTACTGCTCGACCCCGAGACCCGGGTCGGCGTGGTCCGCGGCGGCGTGATGGACCATCCGCGCTATCGCGGTCGCCGAGTCTTCAGCGCGGGCATCAATCTCGCCCACCTGCACCAGGGCAAGATCTCCTTCCTCGACTTCCTGCTCGGACGCGAGACCGGCTACATCGCGAAGATCCTGCGCGGACACACCGAGGACGCGGCGCGCTGGCCCGCCGTCCCGGTCACCAAACCCTGGGTCGCGGCCGTCGATTCGTTCGCGATCGGGGGCGGAGCACAGCTGCTCATGGTCTTCGATCGGGTCATCGCGGCGACCGACAGCTACGTCAGCCTGCCCGCCGCGCAGGAGGGCATCATCCCGGGCGTCGCGAACCTGCGCCTGGGACGATCGGCGAACTTCCGGCTCTCGCGGGAGGTGATCCTGTGGGGTCGCAAGATCTGGGCGACCGAACCGGAGGCGCGGTCGCTGATCGACACCGTCGCCGAACCGGCCGACATGGACCTCGAAATCGGCAAGGCCGCCGCCAGACTCGCCTCGCCCGCCGTGGTCGCCAACAAGCACATGCTGGTCGTCGCCGAGGAACCACAGGACGTGTTCCGCCGCTATCTGGCGGAATTCGCGCTGCACCAGGCGTTGCGGCTGTACTCCCCGGACGTCATGGCCAAGACCGAGCGGTTCGATCGCAAGGCGCCGCGATGACCACCGTGGCGCCGTCGAGCACCGTCGAGTACCGCAAGTACGGCCATCTGGCGACCGTGGAACTCAACCGGCCGCGGGTACTCAACGCGATGAATCGCGCCATGCACGCCGAGCTGGCCGAGATCTGGGACGACATCGAAGCCGACGACGACATCTGGGCCGTCGTGCTGAGCGGGGCGGGGCGGCGGGCGTTCTCGGTCGGGCAGGACCTGACGGAACTGGCCGAGCGGATCGGCGACGGCGCCCCGACCCGGTCCTCGTTCGGCAGCGCGGGAAAGCCGGGGTATCCGCGGCTGACCGAACGCTTCTCCTTCGCGAAACCGATCATCGCGAAGGTGTCCGGGTACGCGCTCGGCGGTGGCTTCGAACTCGCGCTCGCCTGCGACATCGTGATCGCGTCGACCGACGCCCGATTCGGGCTCCCCGAGGTGAAACTGGGGCTGATCCCGGGCGCGGGCGGGGTCTTCCGGCTGCCCCGGCAGGTGCCCTACCGCGTCGCGATGGGACATCTGCTGACCGGCCGCCCGATGTCGGCCACCCGGGCCTACGAGCTCGGGGTGGTCAACGAGGTGGTCGACGAGTCGGAACTGGACGCGTGCGCCGACCGCTGGGCCGCCGACGTGCTCGCCTGCGCGCCCCTGTCGATTCGCGCGATCAAGGAATCCGCCGCGCTGTCGGCGAATCTGCCACTGCCCGCCGCCTTCGAGGCCGACTACCCGTGGGAGCGCGTCCGCGCCGACTCGGCCGACGCGACCGAGGGCCCGCTGGCCTTCGCCGAGAAACGTCTACCGCACTGGACCGGACGGTAGGACCAGACCGACTCGATTGCTTGAGGATTTTCATGCGAACACCCGATACCTACATAGCCGCCCTCGGCTCGTTCCTCCCCTCGACCGTCACCACCGAACAGGCTGTCGCACAGGGCTTGTACTCCGCCGAGACCGCGGAGATCCACGAGCTCGGCGGCGCGGCGGTGGCCGGTCCGATCCCCGCCCCGGAGATGGCGTTGCGCGCCGCGGAAGTCGCGGTGAAACGGTCCGGTCTGGCCGCCGACGAATTCGATCTGCTGCTGTACGCGAGCACCTGGCTGCAAGGCCCGGAAGGCTGGCTGCCGCATCCCTACCTGCAACGTCATCTCGTCGGGCCGATCCCGGCGTTGGAGATCCGGCAGGGTTGCAACGGCATGTTCGCCGGCCTGTCGATGGCATTCGACTACCTGCGCGCCGATCCCGACCGGCGGACCGCGCTGTTGGTGGCGGCCGACAATTTCGGCACCCCGCTGATGGACCGGTGGCAGATGTCGGCGCTGTTCGTCGCCGGTGACGCCGCCTCCGCGGTGGTGCTGAGCAAGACCGACGGCTTCGCCCAGCTGATGTCGGTGTGCCACACCTCGATTCCCGAAGCCGAGGAGATCCACCGGGCCAGTGAACCGATGTTCCCGCCCGGTGTCTCGCTCGGGAAGTCGCCCGACTTCTTCGCCCGGCTGCAGGAAATCACCGCCAAAGTGGCCGCAGCGCCCGATTCGCCCTTGGGTGCGGCCCTGGCGCGGGTGCGCGAGCAGATCCCGGTGGTGGTCGGCCAGGCGCTGGCCGACGCGGGCATCGAGCTCGGCGACATCGCCCGCGTCGCGTTCCTGAACTGTTCGCGCGAGGCCACCGAACAGCGGTGCATGGTGCCGCTCGGTTTGCCCATGGAGATGTCGACCTGGGAATTCGGGCGCGATATCGGCCACTGCTCGGCCAGCGACCAGATCCTGTCGTTCGAGCATCTGATCACCACGGGTCAACTCGGGCCCGGTCAGTACATGCTGCTGTTCGGCTCGGCGCCCGGCGTGCTGCTGTCGGCCGCGGTCATCAAGGTTCTGCGTGATCCGGGGTGGATCGCGTGACCGTCCATCCCGATCCCACGTCCGTCGCATCCAGGAACGAGAACGCTATGTCCCACCCAGTCTCCGGCAACGCCTCCCACACCCCGGTCGATCCGGTGGCGGTGATCGGCATCGGCTGTCGCTTCCCCGGCGGCGTCGGTTCCCCCGCCGACTTCTGGCAACTGCTCTCGGCCGGGCGCGACACCTATGGCGAGATACCGCCGGAGCGCTGGTCGCGATATCGGCACCGCACACCACAATTCGCGACCGCCATCCAGAACACCGTGACCCGAGGCAGCTTCCTCGACGAGATCGAGCGCTTCGACGCGGAATTCTTCGGCATCTCCCCGCGTGAGGCCTCGCTGATGGACCCGCAGCAGCGGTTGCTGCTCGAGGTCACCTGGGATGCGCTCGAGCAGGCCGGGATCGCGCCGCGAGAACTCGCGGGCAGCGAGACCGGTGTGTTCGTCGGCGTCTGCACGGGTGACTACGGTGCGCTGATGCTGGAGGACCTGGCCAGCATCGAGGCGTGGACCGGCATCGGCGCGGCGACCTGCGCTGTCGCCAACCGGTTGTCGCACTCGTTCGATCTGCGCGGACCGAGCATCGCGGTGGACACGGCATGCTCGGCCTCGCTGGTGGCGCTGCACCTGGCCGCCCAGAGCCTGCGCAACGGTGATTGCGATCTGGCGATCGTGGGCGGGGTGAACCTGATCGTCACCCCCGGCCAGACGATCACCCTCGACGCGGCGGGCGCGCTCGCCCCCGACGGCCGCAGCAAGGCCTTCGACGCCTCGGCCGACGGTTACGGCCGGGGCGAGGGCTGCGGCGTCGTGGTGCTGCGCCGCCTGGACAGCGCGCAGCGCGCGGGCGACGAGGTGCTCGCGCTCATCCGGGGCAGTTCGGTGAATCAGGACGGCCGGACCAACGGGATCATGGCGCCGTCGGGCGAAGCACAGGCCCACGTCATGGCGCGGGCCTGCCGTAACGCCGGAATCGACCCGGCCACAGTCGATTTCGTCGAGGCGCACGGCACCGGCACCAGATTGGGCGACCCGATGGAGGCCGAGGCGCTCGCCTCGGTGTACGGATCGGTGCGTCCGGTCGGCGACCCCTGCCTGATCGGGTCGGTGAAATCGAACATCGGCCACCTCGAGGGGGCCGCGGGCGTGGCCAGTGTGATCAAGACGGTGCTGGCGTTGCGGCACGCCGAGATCCCGCGCACGCCGCTGTCGACCGAGCTCAATCCGGAGATCCCCTGGGACACTTCGGGTATTCGGCTCGCCACCGAGCACACCGCGTGGTCCGAGGGCAGCAGCCCGCGGCGCGCGGGCGTCTCGGGCTTCGGCTACGGCGGCACCGTCGCGCACCTGGTGCTGGAGGAAGCGCCCGCCGCGCCCGTGCCACCGGTCGCGCCGCCGCGGACCGAGCTCGACGGGCTCCGGCTGTTTCCGCTCTCGGCGGCCTCCGATATCGCCCTGCGCGCGTACGCGGATCGGCTCGCGGAGTGGGTCAGCGACCGGGCGGGCGCGGTGTCGCTCGACGCCGTCGGCCGCACCCTGTCCCATCACCGGTCGCGACTGAACCACAACGCGGCCGTGGTGGCCCGCGACGAGCACGAGTTGATCGCACGACTGCGGGAACTGGCCGCCGCACGGCCGGACCCCGGCGTCGTGACGGGAACCGTGGCCGCCGAATTCGGTAAGGGCCTGGTGTGGGTCTTCTCCGGACACGGTTCACAGTGGCGCGGAATGGGACGCGAGCTGCTCGCCGTGCCCGAGTTCGCGGCGGTGGTCGACGAGGTGGAGCCGATCTTCCTGGCCGAGATCGGCTTCTCGCCGCGACAGGTACTGATCGACGACGAGATCGACGGCGTCGACCGGATCCAGACCATGATCTTCGTGATGCAGACGGGTCTGGCCGCGATGTGGCGAGCGTACGGGGTGACCCCGGACGCCATCATCGGCCACTCCGTCGGTGAGATCGCCGCCGCCGTGGCCAGCGGGGCGCTGCCGCTCGCCGACGGCGCCCGGCTGATCTGCCGGCGCTCGATCCTGCTGCGCCGGGTCGCGGGCAACGGCGCGATGGCGATGGTGACGATGTCGTTGCGGGATGCCGACGAAAAGCTCGGCGGCAGAACAGATCTTGTCGCCGCGATCGCGTCGTCGACAGTATCGAGTGTGCTCTCCGGTGACCCGAGTGCGATCGAGGAGGTGCTCGCGCAGTGGCCCGACGACGGGATCGGGGTGCGCCGCGTCGCCTCCGATGTGGCGTTCCACAGTCCGCACATGGACCCGCTGCTCGCCGAGCTCGCGGCGGCGGGCGCCGACCTGGACTACCGCCCGCATTCGGTGCGGATGTACTCGACCGCGCTGCTCGACGCGCGTGCCGAACCGGCAGCCGACGCCGAGTACTGGGTCGCGAACCTGCGAAATCCCGTGCGGCTGGCGGGCGCCGTCGAGGCCGCGCTGGCCGACGGATTCCGCGACTTCCTCGAGATCTCGCCGCACCCGGTCGTCGCCCACTCGATTCGGGAAACGCTCGGCGAGAGCGGAATCGACGACGCGTTCGTCGGCACGACCCTGCGTCGCGACGTGCCGGAGCAACCGGCCTTCCTGGCCGCGCTCGGCACCGTGCACTGCCGGGGACTGCTCGTCGACCTGGACCGCCTGCAGCCACCCGCGGCGCAGGCGGATCTGCCCGGCTACGCGTGGCAGGGACGTCGGCTGTGGCACGCCCCCTCGGTGGCCGGTCGGGTCCCCGGCCAGGGGCACGCCGCGACCTCGCACACGTTGCTCGGCACCCCGAGCACCGTCGCGGGCAGCGATCTGCGGATCTGGAACACGGTGCTGGTGGACGAGAACCGCCCCTATCCGGGTAGCCACGCGCTCAACGGCGCCGAGATCGTCCCCGCCGCCGTGCTGGTCGAGACCTTCCGGCAGGCCGGTGTGCTCGGTGACGCCGCGATCGAGCTCGCCGGGGTGGCGATGCGCCATCCCCTGCTGACCGACGGTGAGCGTGAGGTGCAGGTCGTGCACGATCCGGATCGTGGGCTGCTGCGGATCGCTTCGCGGACACCGGGTGAGGACCCCGAGCAGGAAGCCGCCTGGCTGATCCACGCCGAGGCATCCTCGGTGCCGGTCGCAGCCGGGGTGCCGCTGCCCACGGCCCTGGACGACCCGGCGGCGCGCCGGATGTTCCCGGTCGAACCGGGCGTGGTCCACCAGCGACTGGCCGCGGTCGGGGTGCCCGAAACCGGGTTCGAGTGGCGTGTCGAGGAATTGCTCTTCGGCGCCGACGTGGTGCGCGCGCGAGTGCGCGTCGCGGCAGGCGGCAGCGCCACCTGGGCACCGGTACTCGATGCGGTGATGTCGATCGCGCCCGCCGCGTTCGGCGGCGAACCGGTCCTGCGGATGGTGGTCCAGATCGATGACGTGCGCTGTGCCGGTGAGCCGGCCGACGAGGTGATCATCGAGGTGGCCCTGGATCCGAAGCGCACCGATGTCGTGGACGGGCTGGTCGCGTCGACGGACGGCACGGTGATCGCCCGGGTCAGCGGAATGGAGTATCCGGTCATCGACCGTCCGGTCGAGGACGATTCAGCGGCAGGCTCGGCGCTGTCCGGTCCGGTGCTGTCGCTGGAGAACCTGACCACCGAGCAGGTGCGGGAGCTGATCGCGGCGGAGGTGTCGGGCACGATCGCCGCCGAGATGCGCTTGCCCGATCCGGCGGATCTGAATCCGCGCCGTCCGCTGCTGGAACAGGGACTCGATTCGGTGATGACGGTGACCATTCGCAAGAAGCTCGAGAAGCGGTTCGGCCACAAGTTGCAGGCCACCGTCTTCTGGCAGCAGCCGACCGTTGTTGCGATCGCCGATCATCTGACGGAGATGCTGACGGCGTAGATCAGTGTCCTGCCGCCGTGCCGAGGCCTCGATCAGGCCCGGTACGGCGGCAAGGGCCGCGTTCTGCGCCACGGCTCAAACCCGGTGGGCGTTGCGCTCGTCCCACCACGCGGGCGCGTCGACGAAGTGGTTGTCGAATTCCTCCTGGGCGGCGACGAATTCCTCATGGGTCGCCGTGCCGTGGATGAGCCGATCGAGCAGGCGGAAGTACTCGAAGCGTTCGACGCCGGGCATCAGGGCGATGAGGATGCGCGCGCCGCTGTCCGGGGTGGCGCCGAAGGCGTGCGGCATCTGCCGTGGGACGACCAGCGAGCCGCCCGCGCCGACGGTGAGGATGCGATCGCCCGCCATGACCTGGAGTTCGCCGTCGGCGACATAGAACAGCTCGTCGGAACGGGTGTGGAAGTGCGGAGCGGCGCCGTCGGCACCCCGCGCCATGGTGACCTCGAGGGTGCTCACCGCGCCGTCGCTGGCGTTCGCGTCGGTGAGCAGGCGCATCCGCACGTTCTCGGTGCCCAGTGTCTCGGCATCCTCGGGAAGGCAGAGGGCGATGTCGCGGGTGTTCGTCATGACCATTCCGTTCGTCGGTTGATAATTCGCTACCGAACTATATCCCAGCGAATAGAATCGTGTCCATGGATGAACGCGAACCGGACGTGGTGGATGCGATCACGGCGCAGTGGCAGCGGGAGCGACCCGAACTGGAACTCGAGGCGATGGCGGTCTTCGGCAGGCTCGGCAGGCTGATGAACATCGCCATGGCTCGGATCGAAAACGTCTTCGCCGCACACGGTTTGCAGCGCGGTGAGTTCGATGTGCTTGCGGCACTGCGTCGTTCGGGCTCGCCCTTCGAGCTCAACCCGTCGGTGCTCGCCGACACTCTGATGCTGTCGCGCGCGGGGATGACCGGCCGCATCGACCGGCTCGAAGCGGCGGGCCTGGTCCGCCGCATCGCCGACCGCGAGGATCGTCGCGCCGTGCGGGTGGCGCTCACCGAGGAGGGGCGGGTGCTGGTCGACACGGTGGTCGTGGCGCACACCGAGAACGAGACGGCGATGCTGTCGGTGTTGACGCCCGCGGATCGTGGCGCCCTGGACCGGATCTCGCGAACCCTGCTCGATGGCTGGGCGAGCTGACCCGCCGATCCCGGCCGGGGAAAGGGCGCCCCGTGGTGATCCCGCCGTGCGCAATCGGGGAAAGTTCGGTGGCCATGGAGGCGGGAATCGAACCCGCGACATCCGTCCTGTGGAGTCGGCGTTCTACCTGCTGAACTACTCCATGGCCACGCCGAGCCTAACTCAGGATTCCTTGCGCCGCACCGAGGCTTCGACGAGATCCAGTACGGCGGAAAGGTTTTCGTTGGTGTGGCCCGAAGCGATGCGGGCGATGAGGCCGTCGAGGACCAGGTCGAGGTAGCCGAGCAGGACGTCGGTGGGGACGTCGTCGCGCAGGGCTCCGGCGGCCTTGCGACGCTCCAGGCGGGCGAGCGTCGCGGCGGTAAGTTCGGCCGAACGCTGGGTCCAGCCCGCGCGGAATTCGGGGTCGGTGCGGACTCGGCGCGCGATCTCGAGGCGGGTGCCCAGCCAGTTGAATTCCTCCGGGCGGGCGAGCATATCGCGCATCACCTGGACGATGCCCTGGTTGGCGGCGACTTCGGCCATGCGTTCGGCGTCGTCCTTGGCCAGGGCGAAGAAGAGAGCGTCCTTGTCACGGAAATGGTGGAAGATCGCACCGCGGGACAGGCCGATGGCCTCCTCCAAGCGGCGCACGGTGGCGCCGTCGTAGCCGTATTCGGCGAAACAGCGCCGTGCACCGTCGAGGATCTGGCTGCGGCGCGCGGCGAGGTGGTCGTCGCTGACCTTGGGCATGATTCCTCCAGCTAGCGGATACACGGACCCCCGCCCCGGCGAACCGAGACGGGGGCTGTCGCATTATTCACGGGCACACGAATGCCCTTGTGGCGCAACATCTCACGATGTCACGCCACCGGATCGAGCAGTTAGCCGCGGATCATGTTGCGCAGCACGTACTGCAGGATGCCGCCGTTGCGGTAGTAGTCGGCCTCACCGGGGGTGTCGATGCGCACGACCGCGTCGAACTCGGTGACCTTGCCGTCTTCCGCGGTGGCGGTGACCTTGACGGTCTTGGGGGTGACACCCTCGTTGAGGGCGGTGATGCCCGCGATGTCGAAGGTCTCGGTGCCGGTCAGGCCCAGCGACGCGGCGGACTGCCCGGCCGGGAACTGCAGCGGCACAACGCCCATGCCGATCAGGTTGGAGCGGTGGATGCGCTCGAACGACTCGGTGATGACGGCCTTCACGCCCAGCAGGCTGGTGCCCTTGGCGGCCCAGTCACGCGAGGAGCCCGAACCGTATTCCTTGCCGCCGAGCACGACCAGCGGGATGCCCGCGGCCTGGTAGTTCTGCGAGGCGTCGTAGATGAACGCCTGCGGGCCACCGTCCTGGGTGAAGTCGCGGGTGTAACCACCCGAGACATCGTCGAGCAGCTGGTTGCGCAGCCGGATGTTGGCGAAGGTGCCACGGATCATGACCTCGTGGTTACCGCGACGCGAGCCCAGCGAGTTGTAGTCCTTGCGGGCCACACCGTTGGCGTCGAGGTACTGCGCGGCCGGAGTGCCGGGCTTGATCGGGCCCGCCGGGGAGATGTGGTCGGTGGTGACCGAGTCGCCCAGCAGCGCCAGCACGCGAGCGCCGGAGATGTCGGTGACGGGGGACGGGTCCATCGACATGCCGTCGAAGTACGGCGCCTTGCGCACGTAGGTCGACTTCTCGTCCCACTCGAAGGTGTCGCCCTCCGGGGTGGCCAGGCCCTGCCAACGCTGGTCACCGTCGAAGACGGTGGCGTAGGAGTTGCGGAACATGTCCTGGCTGATCGAGGACTTGATGGTGTCGTCGATTTCCTGCGGCGACGGCCAGATGTCCTTCAGGAACACCTCGTTGCCCTCGGTGTCGGTGCCCAGCGCGTCGGTCTCGAAGTCGAAGTCCATCGTGCCCGCGAGCGCGTAGGCGATGACCAGCGGCGGGGAGGCCAGGTAGTTCATCTTCACGTCGGGGGAGATGCGGCCCTCGAAGTTGCGGTTACCCGAGAGCACCGCGGTGACCGAGAGGTCGTTGTCGTTGATCGCGGCCGAGATCTCCTCGGGCAGCGGACCGGTGTTGCCGATGCAGGTGGTGCAGCCGTAGCCACCGACGAAGAAGCCGAGCTTCTCGAGGTAGGGCCACAGACCGGCCTTCTCGTAGTAGTCGGAGACGACCTGCGAGCCCGGCGCCATGTTGGTCTTCACCCACGGCTTGGTCGACAGGCCCTTCTCCACCGCGTTGCGGGCGAGCAGGGCGGCGCCCAGCATGACCGACGGGTTGGAGGTGTTGGTGCAGGAGGTGATGCCCGCGACCACGACGGCGCCGTGATCGAGGACGAAGTCGCCGCGCTCCTGGGAGCGCACCTGCACCGGCTTGGACGGGCGACCCGCGGCGCCGTTGGCGGCCGAGTGGGCGGGGGTGTAGCTGTCGTTGGCCGAGGAGGCCGACACCGAGACCGGATCCGAGGCCGGGAAGGTCTCGTCGACGCCTTCGTCGAGCGCGGTGAAGTCACCGGTGACGTAGTCGCCGATGTCGGAGCGGAACGCCGACTTCGACTCGCTGAGCAGGATGCGGTCCTGCGGGCGCTTCGGGCCCGCGATGGAGGGTACGACGGTGCCCAGGTCCAGCTCCAGGTACTCCGAGTACGCGGGCTCGTTGTCGGCGTCGTGCCACATGCCCTGTTCCTTGGCGTACGCCTCGACGAGCGCGAGCTGCTCGTCGGTGCGGCCGGTCAGGCGCAGGTAGTTGATGGTCTCCTCGTCGATCGGGAAGATCGCCGCGGTGGAACCGAACTCCGGGCTCATGTTGCCCAGGGTGGCGCGGTTCGCGAGGGGCACCTCGGACACGCCGGCGCCGTAGAACTCGACGAACTTGCCGACCACGCCGTGCTTGCGCAGCATGTCGGTGACGGTGAGCACCACGTCGGTGGCGGTCACGCCGGGCACGATCTCACCGGTCAGCTTGAAGCCGACGACGCGCGGGATCAGCATGGAGACCGGCTGGCCGAGCATCGCTGCCTCGGCCTCGATGCCGCCCACGCCCCAGCCCAGCACGCCGAGGCCGTTGACCATGGTGGTGTGGGAGTCGGTGCCGACACAGGTGTCGGGGTAGGCCTGACCGTTGCGAACCATGACGGTCGGGGCCAGGTACTCGATGTTGACCTGGTGGACGATGCCGACGCCCGGGGGGACGACCTTGAAGTCGTCGAAGGCGCCCTGGCCCCAGCGCAGGAACTGGTAACGCTCGCCGTTGCGCTCGTACTCGAGGTCGACGTTGCGCTCCAGCGCGTCGGCGCGGCCGAAGACGTCCAGGATCACCGAGTGGTCGATGACCATGTCGGCGGGCGAGAGCGGGTTGACCTTGCTCGGGTCGCCACCGAGGACGGTGACGGCCTCACGCATGGTGGCCAGGTCGACGATGCAGGGCACGCCGGTGAAGTCCTGCATGATCACGCGCGCGGGGGTGAACTGGATCTCGACGCTCGGCTGCGCCGAGGGGTCCCAGTTCGCGATCTCGCGGATGTGATCGGCGGTGATGTTGGCGCCGTCCTCGGTGCGCAGCAGGTTCTCTGCCAGCACCTTCAGGGCGTAGGGCAGCTTCTCGGTGCCGGGAACAGCCGAGAGACGGAAGATCTCGTAGGAGTTGCTTCCGACCTCGAGCGTGCCCTTGGCGCCGAAGGTATCAATCTTCGTCACGTCAGCTCCACTCATGTGTGAGGGTGTGCCGCCGGCGGGGCTGTGCCGGCGACTCGCGTCTTCGGAGGGGGTATCCGGCACCGTGAGATGCCTGATTCCTCGCCGTACGATCCTAACAGTACGCTTGTCCTATGAAATACGCGGGGGCCGTGGGTGGTGCCGCGCAGGCGTAGCCGGGCGCCGAGTCGCGTACTGTGCCTGACGAGCGAAGTCGGGGAAGACGCAGTGACGCTCACCTTGGCAGTGTTGGACGCCCGTCGCGACACCGGCGATCGTGGCTCGACAGACCGGATGGAACATGACCACTTTTGCGCCGATGGCGGCCGAACTGCCGCCGAACACCGTGCTGAGCAGCGTCGCGTCCGACCTCGCCGACAATCACGTCGCGGCCCCCAAGGGTCAGGATCAGGAGAAACTGGCGGCGATCGTCGCGCAGGCGCGATCCGAGGGGATCCCGCTCAGCGTCGTCATCGTTCCCGGTAATCCCGGCCACGACTCGAGCCTACGTGACCTGGCCACCGAGGTCGGCGAGAACGCCCACGGCACTGTCGCCGTGTTCAGCGACGACTGGCTGGGCACCTACAGCGACACCATCAGCCGGGTGCGGCTCGAATGGGCCGAGGATGCGGCCAAGTACAAGGGCAATCACCCCGAAGAGGCCGTGCAGGCCTTCGTCGACCGGCTCGAGCAGCCGGAGGGCGTTTCTTGGGGCGTCATCACCACGGTGTTGCTGACCCTGATGGCGCTCGTGATCGCCGGGCTGTACCTGGTGAAGGTCCGCCGCGGTCCCGATGCGGACGCACCGGCAGCCCCCACGTCCTCGCGCGTCGATGCGGGTTCCACCAACTAACTGGTTTCACTGCAGTCACATTTCCAGACCAACGGTTTGTTTTCTGCGGTAGAAAACTGTCTTTCGTCAGGCTAATTCTGAGCAATCTGTGAATTGATGCCGCGCCCCACTGTGACGGATGTTTCCTTTGTGAACTATGTGTCGTACGGTTGCGATGAACGCGATCGTGAATGCAGTGGTACAGGGGGCATTGGTCGACTCTTGTGGTCGGTGTTTCGACTGATGCGCCGGTGGCGTATGTCGAGTCGAGATACTCGGAGGTGCCGTGCGCAGTGCGGGCAGGCAGGACGAACCAGGTCTATTACGAATAGCGATCGGTTTGCTGGCGGTGGTGGCAGTGCTGCTCGCCGCGGGACCGGTCGCTGCTGTGCCACCCCCTCCACCCAATCCGTCCGACGGTGAGATCGCCGGGGCAGGCGCCCAGGTCGACGCGCGGGTCACCGAGATCGGTGTACTGATCAATCGTGTCGCCGCGGCCGATCAGCAGTTACGCGAACTCGACGACCAGCTCGCGGGCAAACGGGAAGCGGTCAACCAGGCACTCGTGGACCTGCAGACCGCGCGCGACGCCGCCGACGCCGCCGCGGCCGCCGTCACCGACAGCCAGACCCAGCTGGCCGACGCGGGCGTGAAAGTCGGTGCGGCACGCCAGGATTTCGATCAGGTCGCCACTCAGGCGTACGTGCGCCCCGCCAACAGTTCGGTCGTCACCTACCTCGCCTCCTCCACCCCCGATGCCGCGATGGATCGCGCGCAGGTGCTCGGCATGGTGTCGAAGAACCAGCGGCAGGTCCTGGACGGCTTGCGCCGCGCCCAGGTCGCCCAGGCCAACCAGAACTCCGCCGCGCGGCAGGCCAAGACCGACGCCGACAACGCTGCCGCCGGGGCTGAGCAGAAGCGCGACGCCGCCCAAGCCGCGGTGAACATCGCGAAGTCCGAATTCGACACCCAGGCCGTGGCTCGCGACACCCTGCGTCGCGACCGCAGCGCGGCACAGTCCGCTCTCGACGTCGCCCGCTCGACCGTCGCCGGGCTGCAGAGCCAGCGCGAGATCTTCCTGGCCTGGGACGACCAACGCGAAGCCGAGGTGATGGCCCTGCTGGCCGCCGCCAACGCCGCCGCCTCGCGCGCCGCCGCGGACAAAGCCGCCCGCGACCGCGCCGCCCAGCTCAACGAGGGCCAGCGCCCGCACGCCGACCTCGAGTCGACCCCGGCCTCCCCGCGCCGAACCAAACCGCGACCCTCGCAACCGCAGGTCACCGGTTCGGCCGCGATCGAAACGGTGGTCGACCGCGCGATGTCGCAACTCGGCGTCACCTATGCCTGGGGCGGCGGCGACGAAGACGGTCCTACCCTCGGCATCCGCGACGGCGGCACCGGCGACGCCCACGGTGACTTCAACAAGGTCGGCTTCGACTGCTCGGGCCTGATGCTCTACGCCTTCGCCGGCATCGGCGTGTCGCTGCCGCACTACAGCGGCTATCAGTACAACGCGGGCACCCGGGTCGACGTCGAGGACCGCGAGCGCGGCGACATGCTGTTCTGGGGTCCCGGTGGCAGCGCCCATGTGGCGATGTACCTGGGCAACGGCAAGATGATCGAGGCCCCTGAATCCGGGGATGTCGTGAAGATTTCCCCGGTCCGCGAGGACGGCATCATGCCGTACGCGGTCCGCATCGTCACCGGCTGAGTGTCCATCGCCGCTGGTAGGGCCGCGATCGATGCAGCGTGCGCCACAGTCACCGCTGCGCGTGAGCGGCGTCACGAGCATGACGAATCCCCGTCTAGTACTGGCCGGTTGCGGCGCACCGGGCGATTCAATGGAATAGTTGGTGCCGCACGCACAGGACCAAAGCGAAAGCGGGGATGTTGGTGACTTCGACGGAAGGTGTGAGCGGGCCGAAGCTGGCGAAGGACGCCGGTACGGCCACGCCGAGCACCCTGGAGCGTGACGTCCAGACTCTCGAGAAGGCGATCTACGAGGTCAAGCGGGTTATCGTCGGTCAGGACCGGCTCGTCGAGCGTTTGCTCGTGGGCGTTCTGGCACGCGGACACGTGTTGCTCGAAGGTGTGCCGGGCGTCGCGAAGACTCTTGCGGTGGAAACCTTCGCCAAGGTCGTCGGCGGCTCGTTCTCCCGGGTGCAGTTCACCCCGGACCTGGTGCCGACCGACCTCATCGGTACCCGCATCTACCGGCAGGGCCGCGAGGAATTCGACACCGAGCTCGGCCCGGTCGTCGCGAACTTCGTGCTCGCCGACGAGATCAACCGCGCGCCCGCCAAGGTGCAGTCGGCACTGCTCGAGGTGATGGCCGAGCGCAAGCTGTCGATCGGCGGCAAGACCTACCCGATGCCCGATCCGTTCCTGGTCATGGCCACCCAGAACCCGATCGAGAGCGAGGGCGTGTACCCGCTGCCCGAGGCGCAGCGCGACCGCTTCCTGTTCAAGGTCGTCGTCGACTACCCCTCGGTCGAGGAAGAGCGCGAGATCATCTACCGGATGGGTGTGAGCGCGCCCGAACCGAACCAGATCCTCGACCCCGAGGACATCATCCGCCTGCAGAAGGTGGCCGCCAACGTCTTCGTGCACCACGCGCTCGTCGACTACGTGGTCCGCGTGATCACCGCGACCCGCACGCCCGCCGACTTCGGCATGGAGGATGTGGCGAGCTGGATCTCCTACGGCGCGTCCCCCCGCGCGAGCCTGGGCATCATCGCCGCGGCGCGCTCGGTCGCGCTGATCCGTGGCCGTGACTACGTGGTTCCGCAGGACGTCGTCGAGGTCATCCCGGACGTGCTGCGTCACCGTCTGGTGCTGTCGTACGACGCACTGGCCGACGAGGTGTCGCCCGAGGACGTCATCAAGCGCGTGCTCCAGACGGTCGGCCTGCCGCAGGTCGCCCCGCAGGCCAACGGCCAGGCCGCCCCGCAGCAGCCCCCGGTGCCCCAGCCGCCCCAGCAGCAGCCGGTGCCGCAGGCGGTGAACGGGCAGCAGTCCCAGCCCGCCGGCTCCGTCGCGCCCCAGTGAGTGCGCCGGAACCCGTTGTCCGCGTGCCCGTGTCGTCTCACGCTCCGCCCTCGTTCCGTGCCGGTGAACTGACCGACCCGAAGCTGGCCGCCGCGCTCAAGACCCTCGAGTTGACCGTGCGGCGCCGCCTCGACGGCGTGCTGCACGGCGACCACCAGGGGCTGATCCCCGGACCGGGTTCGGAACCGGGGGAGGCACGGCTGTACCAGCCGGGTGACGATGTGCGACAGATGGATTGGTCGGTCACCGCCCGCACCACCCATCCGCATGTGCGGCAGATGATCGCCGACCGCGAGCTCGAGACGTGGCTCGTCGTCGACCTGTCGTCGAGCCTGGACTTCGGCACCGGCCGGGTACACAAACGCGATCTCGCGATCGCGGCGGCCGCGGCGATCACCCACCTCACCTCCGGGGGCGGCAACCGGATCGGCGCGGTCGTCGCGACCGGTCAGGATCTGGTACGCATCCCCGCGCGCAGCGGACGGATGCACGCCCAGACCCTGCTGCGCGGCATCGCCACCACCCCGCACGCCCGCGACGGCGTACGCGGCGATCTCAAGGCCGGGATCGAATCGCTGCGCCGTCCGCAACGCAAACGCGGTCTGGCCGTGGTGATCAGCGACTTCCTCGGTGACGTCGACTGGCAGCGCTCCCTGCGCGCGATCTCCGCCCGCCACGATCTCCTCGCCGTGGAAGTGCTCGACCCCCTCGATGTCGCGCTGCCCGACGGCGGCGACGTGGTGCTGCACGATCCCGAATCGGGCCGCACCCGCGAGTTCAGCGTCACTCCCACGCTGCGGGCCGATTTCGCGGCCGCGGCCCGAGCCCAGCGTGAGCAGGTGGCGCAGGCGCTGCGCAGCTGCGGCGCGCCGGTGCTCACCCTGCAGACCGATCGGGACTGGATCGCCGACGTGGTCCGGTTCGTGTCCACCCGGCGCCACAGCCTCGGCGCCCCGAGCGGGCGGGTGCCTCGCCAGTGAGTATTTCGCATTTCACGGCCGTCGTCTGGCTCGGTTTCCTCGTGGTCGTCGCCCTGCTCGTGCTCGGTTACGTGCTGGTGCAGCGCGCCCGGCACAAGCGGATGCTGCAGTTCGGCAACATGGCCATCCTGGAGCGGGTCGCCCCGTCGCGACCGAGCCCGATGCGCCATGTCCCGATCGCGTTGATCCTGGCGGGCCTGGTCCTGCTGACGATCGCCGCGGCCGGTCCGACCGCCGTGCAGAAGGTGCCGCGTAACCGCGCGACTGTGGTTCTGGTGATGGATGTTTCGCTGTCGATGGAAGCCACCGACGTGGAGCCGAACAGGTTGCAGGTCGCGCAGAAGGCAGGCAAGGATTTCGTCGACGGGCTGACCCCCGGTATCAACCTCGGTTTCGTCACGTTCGCGGGCACGGCCTCGGTGATGGTGTCGCCGACGACCAACCGCGAGGCGGTGAAGCACTCGATCGACAACATCAAGCTGGCCGAGCGCACCGCCACCGGCGAGGGCGTCCTCACCGCACTGCAATCGATCGATACCCTGGCCGCCGTGCTCGGTGGCGCCGAGACGCCCCCGCCCGCGCGCGTGGTGCTGATGTCGGACGGCAAGCAGACGGTGCCCGACGACAAGGACGTCGACAACCCGCGCCACGGTTTCACCGCCGCGCGCCTGGCCAAGAACAAGGGCATCCCGGTCTCGACGATCTCCTTCGGTACCGAATGGGGCACGGTCGAGATCCCGGACTCCGACGGCAAGGGTTCCCAGCGGGTGAAGGTGCCGGTCGACAACGACTCGCTGCGCGAGATCGCCGAGCTGTCCGGCGGCGACTTCTACACCGCGTCGTCGCTGGCCGAACTCACCGCGGTCTACGACACCCTCGAGGAACAGATCGGCTACGAGACCACGCGGGGCGATGCGAGCCGCCCGTGGCTGTTGTTCGGCATGCTGGCCATCGCGGCGGGAGTCGTGGTCAGTTTGCTCTATCGTCAACGCCTGCCCTAGCTCCCACCGCCCCGCGTTGTGAGCTGTCGCAACGGCGCGACCCTGACGCGGGGCGCACGAATCGGAACAGATAGGTTGGACCCTATGTCGAACGTCACATCCCGGTCGGTCCTGGTCACCGGCGGTAACCGCGGTATCGGTCTCGCGGTCGCGCAGCGTCTGCAGGCCGACGGCCACAAGGTCGCCGTCACCCATCGTGGATCGGGGGTACCCGAGGGTCTGTTCGGCGTGAAATGCGATGTCACCGACAGTGATTCGGTCGATCGCGCGTTCACCGAGGTCGAGGAGCACCAGGGGCCGGTCGAGGTGCTGGTCGCCAATGCGGGCATCACCGACGACACCCTGCTGATGCGCATGACCGAGGACCAGTTCGAGCGGGTCATCGACGCCAACCTCACCGGCGCCTTCCGCTGTGCCAAGCGCGCCAACCGCGCCATGCTCAAGGGGCGCTGGGGCCGGATGATCTTCCTCGGTTCGGTGGTCGGCATGGCCGGTCAGGCCGGTCAGCTCAACTACGCGGCGTCCAAGGCCGGCGTCATCGGCATGGCGCGGTCGCTCACTCGGGAGCTGGGCTCGCGTTCGATCACTGCCAACGTGGTGGCCCCGGGCTTCATCGAGACCGACATGACCGCGGACCTGCCCGACGATCTGAAGACCATGGCGAAGAAGTACATTCCGCTGCAGCGTCTCGGCCAGCCGGAAGACATCGCCGCCGTGGTCAGCTTCCTCGCGTCCGAGGACTCCCGCTACGTTTCCGGCGCGGTCATCCCGGTCGACGGCGGCATGGGCATGGGTCACTGATCCGATAACGGCGCTGTCGTCCACGTCGACGGCTGCTATTGCATGGGTCACTGATCCGCTAACGGATCGCCCCGCGCCACCGACAAGGTGGCGGCAACCATACTGATTTCAGGAGAACCGAAAACTCATGGGCGGACTGCTCGAAGGCAAGACCATCCTGGTCACCGGCATCATCACCGACTCGTCGATCGCGTTCCACGCGGCCGCGATCGCGCAGGAGCAGGGCGCGAGGGTGATCATCACCGGCATTCCCGACCGACTGCGGCTCATCGACCGCATCGCCAAGCGGCTGCCGCAGGAAGTGCCGCCCGCCATCGGCCTCGACGTGACGAACGAAGAGGATCTGGCCGCGCTCACCGAGAAGCTGCGTGAGCTGGCCCCCGAGGGCATCGACGGCGCGCTGCACTCCATCGCGTTCGCGCCGCGGTCGATCATGGGCCCCGGCGCGCTGCCGTTCCTCGAGGGCCCCGGTCCCGATGTCGCCAAGTCGTTCGAGATCTCCGCGTGGAGCTACGCCTCGCTCGCGCGCGCCGTGCTCCCCGTCATGAACGAGGGCGGCTCGCTCGTCGGCATGGACTTCGATCCGCGCGTGGCCATGCCGTACTACAACTGGATGGGCGTGTCCAAGGCGGCGCTGGAGTCGGTGAACCGCTATGTGGCGCGTGAGGTCGGTGCCGCCAAGAAGGTGCGCTCGAACCTGATCGCCGCGGGCCCGATCAAGACCCTCGCGGCCAAGGCCATCGCCGGCACCGCGACCGACGATGCCAAGCAGCTCGTCCAGCTCGACCAGTACTGGGACGGCGCGTCGCCGATCGGCTGGGACGGCAACGATCCGCGCGCGGTCGGCAAGTCGATCGTGGCGCTGCTCTCGGATTGGCTGCCCGCCACCACCGGCTCGATCATCTACGTCGACGGCGGCGCCAGCCACAATATGTGGTTCCCGGAGAACATGTCCCTGAGCTGATGCCGGACGCCCTGCTGCTGCTGTCCTTCGGTGGTCCCGAGGGCCCCGAGGACGTGATCCCCTTTCTGGAGAACGTCACTCGGGGCCGTGGGGTGCCCCCCGAACGGCTCGCCGAGGTCGCGCAGCACTACCTGCATTTCGGCGGGGTCTCGCCGATCAACGCGTTGAATCAGCAGATCATCGCGGCGCTGGAGGCCGACCTCGCCGATGCCGGGCTGGATCTGCCGGTCTATTTCGGCAATCGCAACTGGCATCCCATGGTCGAGGACACGGTCGCGCGGATGACCGCCGACGGCGTGCGTTCGGCACTGGTCTTCCCGACGTCGGCGTGGGGTGGGTATTCCGGTTGCCGCCAGTACGACGAGGACATCACCCGCGCCCGCACGGTGGTCGGTGCCGGTGCCCCGGAGCTGGTGAAACTGCGCCAGTACTTCGATCACCCGCTGCTGATCGAGTCGTTCGCCGACGCGATCGCCGCTGCGGTGCAACAGATTCCGGCCGAGCGCCGCGACGGCGTGCGCCTGGTCTTCACCGCACACTCCATCCCCGTCTCGGCCGACCTGTCGGCGGGCCCGCCGGCCGACGGTGGCCGCCTCTACAGCAGGCAGGTCGCCGAGGCCGCCCGATTGTGTGCCGCGGCAACCGGTTTCGCCGAATACGACGTGGTGTGGCAGTCGCGTTCGGGCCCGCCGCAGGTACCGTGGCTCGAACCCGACATCGTCGACCACCTGGATGTGCTGCACGGCAAGGGCATCGACGCCGTGGTGGTGTGCCCGGTCGGTTTCGTCTCCGATCATCTCGAGGTGATCTGGGACCTCGACAACGAAGCGTCGACCCGCGCCGCCGAGCTCGGCATGGCCTTTGCCCGTGCGGGGACACCCGGCACCGATCCGCGATTCTCCCGGATGATCGTCGAACTGATCGCCGAACGCGTGAGCGCCGGTCCGGTGCGCGAACTCGGCACGGTCCCCGGCTACGGCTGCACCGTCGACGGAGCCCTGTGCGCCCCCGGTTGCTGCGAACCGCCCGCGCGCCCGGTCCGGCGCTGAACACAACCGGATAACCATTCACCGGTAGTCCCCGGTTCGAGGAGTAGCCTTTTCACAGTTGCGCTCGACTGATCGGAGGATTTCCGATGATTTCGACCACGCCGCGCCGCGCTGCCGGGTTCGCCCTCGTGCTGACCGCCGCCGCGCTCGGTCTGACCGGCTGTGGCGGGGACTCCGGCTATCAGACCCAGCCCCCGCAGCCCACCGAGCCCACGATCTCGCAGGCATCCGTCGAGGAATTGTGCGGCATCCTCGATGGGCAGAAGGGGACGTGGAAGGCGCTGGGCCCGCGCGTCGCGCGGGTGGCGTTCACCGGCGCGATGAAGCTGTGGACGGTCAACGACACCGTCGCCAACGCCGCGATCGCCTACAACCGCCACATCGTCGACACCGTCACCATCCGTACCTGCCCGCAGGTCCGCGATGCGACGCTCAGGTCGCTCGATGTGCCCGATCTCAAAGTCGCCCTCGGCGGATTCTGAACTGGCGCTTCCCCGTTCGGCGCATCTCTGCGTTAGCATCGCCGCAGACCTTCGCCCGAAGGTCGGGTGACGCTACGGGGAGGGCCCGATGAACCATGCCGACATGATGCTGACCGCACTGGCTCGGGGAGGTGGTCTTCTCGCCGGCGACGACATACTCGCGGGCGATGCGGAAGCGGTCCTGGCCCGTCGTGGGGGCGGTAGCAGCGTCAGCGTCGGTGGTGGCGGGGTCCCGGAATGGGTCTGGTACCTGATCATCGGCGTTGTTGTGCTCATCGTGGTGATCGTGTTGATCCGCACGTTCAGCGGTTCCTCGAACCAGGCTGCGCCACATCAGATGCCGCCACAGCACATGGCACATCAGCAGCAGCCGTACCCGGCGCAGTACCAGCAGCCGTACCCACAGCAGCACCCGTCTGGCCCCGGCTACCCGCAGGCACAGTACTCGCCGCAGTATCCGCAGGGTCAGTACCCGCAACCGTATCCGCAGCAGCAGCAGCAGCAGCCGATGCCGTACCCGCAGCAGCAGCCGTACCCGCAGCAGATGCCGTATCCACAACAACCGCAGTACCAGCAGCCTTATCGGCACTGACGGATCGGCTCCGGCGTGCGCCACCGGACTCGGTGACTACCCCGTCCGTCCCGAATAGGAAGGTCAGCCGTCGCGGCGGGCAGCGGCGTGGACCGCGACGAGGCGGGCCTCGCGGATCGTGTTCCACAGCGGCCGCAGCAGGGATTCGTGCGCCCCGAGCGCGGTGGCCGAGGTGGGTGAGGACGCCGGCTCGTGCTGAGCGACGGTGAGGATCGCGGCCACATGATCGGCCGTATCGAGAATTCGCTTGGCGCGCAACGGGATCGAGTCGGGATAGGCGTGGCGCGCATAGGCCGCGAGCTGGGCCTCGATCTGTTCACGCGGATCGTCGTCGCCGTTGCCGACCGAGGTGGTGTGCAGTTGCATCAGGGCGTCGGCGGCGTCGCGCACCGATTCGCGCATGGTGTACTCGGCCTCGCCGAGCGACATGTCGTGACCCGCGATACGCGGCAGATCGACGCCGTAGACGGTCCACTGCAGGGTGTCGTCGTCGTCCCACTGCGGGATCAGGCCGGTGCCGGGCTCGCCGGGAACGCCGAGCAGCAAGCCCTCCTCGGCGTCGATCGCGTCGGCCGCGAACGCGGTGCCGACCGGCAGCCCGCGCACGTCACCCGGTGCGGGCAGGACCAGGCGCAGCTGCGCCCCGGCGGGAGCCATCGCCTCGCGGATCACCTTGAGCAGCGGCATGGCTCCGTTGCCCGCCGCACCGCGCGAGGTCCACGGCAGGTCGGTACGTCCGCCGGTGACCGGGTCGCCCGCCGCGATGGTGTGGTGCGGCGCCCAGGCGTGCAGTGCCTCCAGCACGTCGTCGGGCGCGCTGGTACCGGCCAGCCAGGAGCCGGCCCACAGCGTCAGCGTGGCACTGGGAGAGCACATAATCATCGAGCATAAAGGTTCGCCCGCGATCGCGTGCGCGCACCGAGGTGGTCGATGGTGCCTACGCGGATCACCGATTTCGGCGCGACGATCCGTCTGACCTGCTGTGCGTTCACTCCGGCTCGGTCACGAAGTCGATGAGCCGTTCGACCGCGCCGATGAGTGGGGCTTCCAGATCCCGGAACGAGCCGACCGCATCGTAGACACGGCGCCAGCCCTGCTGCGGTGTTCCCCAGCCGAGGCGCGCGCAGATTCCGGTCTTCCAGTCCTCGCCGCGCGGCACTGTCGGCCAGGCATCGATGCCGAGCGCGGCGGGGCGTACCGCCTGCCAGACATCGATGTAGGGATGGCCGGTCACCAGCACGTGTGGGCCGAGGCCGGCGGTCAGGTGCGTCTCCTTCGAGCCGGTCACCAGGTGGTCGACGAGCACGCCTACCCGCGCGCCGGGGCCGGGTTCGAACTCGGTGAGCCGGGCACCGAGGTTGTCGAGGCCCTCGAGGTGTTCGACGACCACGCCCTCGACCCGCAGGTCGTGGCCCCACACCCGTTCGACGAGCGCCGCGTCGTGCACGCCCTCCACCCAGATCCGGCTGGTTCGCGCGACTCTTGCCCGCAGGCCCTCGACGCGGGTGGACCCCGACGCCGACCGCACCGGCTGTTTCGGCGCGGTCGCGGTGGGCTTGATCAGCGTGACCGGTTTCCCGTCGATCAGGAACGCCGCCTCCCGCATCGCGAACAGCCGCACCGCCCCGCGCGCGTCCTCCAGCTTCACGAACTCGCCGTCGTAGCTGCGATCGAAACCCACTACGGCACCGCAGAATCCGCTCGCCGCGTCCTCGACCACCAGATCGCGTTCGGCGTTCACTGTCGGCACCGGCTTCTTCTTGGTCCGATCGTGTCCGGAATAGATGTCGCCGTAGCTGTCTCGCGCACTCACGTCCCGAAACTACCGCGCGCGCCAGCGCGCGCGGTACCGGCGCACCGGGAGGTGGCGATTACGCGAGCCTGCCCCCGAACCGGTCATCGAGGCTAGGCTGGCAGGGTGGCCGCAATAGTCTGGCTGATCGCGGGCATCGTTCTCGCGGCGGCGGAAATGCTCACCGGGGACCTCACGCTGCTCACCCTCGGGGTGGCCGCACTCGGCACCGCGGGGATCAGCGCCGCCACCGACCTTCCGGTCTGGGGAGACGCCCTGGTGTTCGCCGCGATGGCCGGTGTGCTGTTCGTCGGGGTGCGCCCGCTGTTGCGCCGCAAGTTCGGTACCCCGCCGCCCACTCCGACGAATGCCGATGCGCTGCCGGGGAAGTCGGCGCTGGTGCTCGAGCAGGTCGCGGAGTATTCGGGTCAGGTCAAGCTCGGTGGCGAGGTCTGGACCGCGCGTCCGCTCGACCCGAGTGAAGTGTACGAAGCCGGTGTGACTGTCTATGTGATGAAGATCGATGGCGCGACCGCCGTCGTCTGGAAGGGTCCCTAGCAATGGTTGCCTTGATCGTGGCCGCCGTCCTCGTCCTGTTGGTCGTGGTGGTGGTGTTCAAATCGATCGCTCTCGTCCCGCAGGCCGAGGCGGCGGTGATCGAACGGCTCGGGCGTTATTCGCGCACCGTGTCCGGTCAGCTGACGTTCCTCGTCCCGTTCGCCGATCGCGTCCGCGCGAAGGTGGATCTGCGCGAGCGGGTCGTGTCGTTCCCGCCGCAGCCGGTGATCACCCAGGACAACCTCACCCTGCAGATCGACTCGGTGGTGTATTTCCAGGTCACCAGCCCGCAGGCCGCTGTCTACGAGATCAGCAACTACATCGCCGCGGTCGAGCAGCTCACCGTCACCACGCTGCGCAATGTGGTCGGTGGCATGACCCTGGAAGAGACGCTGACCTCGCGCGATCAGATCAACAACCAGCTGCGCGGTGTGCTCGACGAGGCCACCGGCCGCTGGGGCCTTCGGGTGGCCCGGGTGGAGCTCAAGTCCATCGATCCGCCGCCGTCGATCCAGGAATCGATGGAGAAGCAGATGAAGGCCGATCGCGAGAAGCGCGCGACGATCCTCACCGCCGAAGGTAACCGCGAAGCGCAGATCAAGACCGCCGAGGGCGCCAAGCAGGCGGCGATCCTGACCGCCGAGGGCGGCAAGCAGTCCTCGATCCTGTCGGCCGAGGGTGAACGCCAGAGCCGCATCCTGCGCGCCCAGGGCGAACGCGCCGCCTCCTACCTGCAGGCCCAGGGGCAGGCGAAGGCGATCGAGAAGGTGTTCGCCGCCATCAAGAACGGCAAGCCGACTCCGGAACTGCTTGCCTACCAGTACATGCAGACTCTGCCGATGGTGGCCAAGGGCGATGCGAACAAGGTGTGGCTGGTCCCCAGCGATTTCGGCAAGGCGCTCGAAGGCTTCGCCCAGAACTTCGCCACCAAGGGCGAGGACGGTGTTTTCCGCTACGAACCGTCCGCCGACGAAGCCCCGGTGAAGATCGAAGACGACACCGACGTGGCCGACTGGTTCGAAACCGCCTCGGACCCCAAGATCGCCGAAGCAGTCCGCGCCGCGGAAGCCACCGCCCGCACCCCCGTCGAAGGTTTCGATTCCCCCGTACCCCGGCCCAAAACCTCGGTGGCCAAGGGGGACCCGGAACTCCCTACCCCACCTCCGATCGCCCCGGCGGAACACCCCGCCCCGCGCCCGGACGACCCCTACGGTCGCCCCTGGCAGCCGCCGCAACACGGCTGATCCGAGCAGGGTACGGCCCCGGTGTGGACTTCCACTCCGGGGCCGTTTCTGTTGTGCGGCAGCGCTGTCGGGTCAGTGCGGGAGGGGAAGGAGTTCGACGAGGGAGCCTCGGCCGGTGCCGGGCGGCAGGATGGCCAGGGCTTGGCAGGGGATGAGACCGGCCAGGTGAGGGGTGTGAGCGGGGCCTGTGCTGCGCCAGACGCCGCCGGGGTGTTGCTGGACGCCGACTATCCGGGTGGCTTCGCCTTCCATCACGCCGGCGTCGGAGAGGCGGCCCCACATGGTGGGGCCGGGCGTGCGCAGCGTGAGGGCGTCGACGATGGCCGGGCCGACGGCCAAGAGGGCCGCGACGGCGGCGAAGGGGTTGCCGGGCAGACCGAGCAGGACTCGGCCGTCGGGGAGCTGGGCGACGAGGGTGGAGCCACCGGGGCGGATCGCTATCCGTTCGACGATGATGCGCGCGCCGAGGTCGGCCAGCAGGGTGCGCAGGTGATCGGCGGCGCCGCGACCGGTGGCGCCGACCATGACGACCAGGTCGGCGTGGGATTTCAGGGTGAGCCAGGAGCGCAGCAGGTCGCGGCTGTCGGCGAGGTGCCACAGGCCGGTGCTCTCGATATCGCAGCAGCGCAAGAACTCCGGCATGACCGGGCCGAGGGAGTCGCGGGTTTCGCCCGGACCGAGCGGGCCGACAGCGCGGATCTCGTCACCGGTCATCACCACATCGGCGCGCAAAGGTCCACGCACGGTGACAGTTTCGGCTTCGGCGCTGAGTGCCGCCGAAGCCAGGGCCGGTGAGACGCGGGCCCCAGCGCGCGCCAATTCCGTTCCGCTGCTCCAGTGTTCGCCTTGGCGGCGGGTGTCGTCGCGCACCGGTGCGCCGGGCGCGCGCATCACCACCGGTTTGCCGGACACGCTGGTGGTCACGATGTGTTCGTCGCGCAAAGTCGCCGTGGTACCCAGCGGGGTAGCCGCGCCGGTCGCGATCCGCACCGCCTCGCCGGGCGCCAGCACCACCGAGCAGCCGCGCCCGGCGTAGCTGACCTGCTGGTGTAGCCGCCACCACGGTCCGGGGCCCGCCACCGCGTAACCGTCCATGGCGGCGCTGTCCACCCGCGGCAGGGGAGTGCCCGCCGCGAGGGCGACAGCCAGGGTTGCCCCCACGGCCTCGGCCACGGGTCGTTCACGCACCGCGATCGGCTCGAGCTCGGCGGCTATTCGCGCGCGCACCAGCCCCAGCCCACATTGCACCGCCGCAACTACGCCCACCCGTGCGCTCGTCACCACGTTCCGCCTTCCGAGGACCCATCACCGATACTGGGACTCATCGTGCGCACCACCGATTGCCTGCGATTTTCTGGGCAGTTGCCGCGCGATGACGTTGTGCTCACGCACACGCGTGCCGCTCGGTGCGCAGTTCGGGCGTCACGAGTGGGTGACCCGCAGGTCTGCCGGGCTGGGTGCCCCGACGTCCGGGCGGTCAGCGGTGGGGGAGAAGCCGACGGGGTTCACGCTTCGGTGAGGGCGTTCGTCAGCTCGGCGGCGCGGTCGGCGATGGCGGTGCCCAGCTCGGCGGTGGTGGCGGTGCCGCCCAGGTCCGGTGTGCGAACCGTACCCGCGGCGAGGACGTCGCAGACCGCGCGGTCGACGGCGGCGGCCGCGGTGTGCTCGCCCAGGTGGGAGAGCAGCATGGCCCCGGCGAGGATCTGGGCGACGGGGTCGGCGATGCCCATGCCCGCGATGTCGGGCGCGCTACCGTGCACGGCCTCGAACATCGACGGCGCGTCCGCCGCGGGGTTGATGTTGCCCGAGGGCGCGAGCCCGAGTCCGCCGGTGACGGCCGCGGCGAGGTCGGAGAGGATGTCGCCGAACAGGTTCGAGCCCACGATCACATCCAGGCGATCGGGGTGGAGCACGATTTCGGCGGCGAGGGCGTCGACGTGCATCTGCCGGGTCCGCACCGTCGGGTACTCCTCGGCTACGCGCTCGACAATGCTGTCCCAGTAGGGCATCGAGTGGATGAGCCCGTTGGATTTCGTCGCCGAACAGAGCTTGCCCGAGCGTTCGGCGGCGCGGTCGAACGCATAGCGGATGATCCGTTCGCAGCCGGTGCGGGTGAACACTGATTCCTGCAGCACGAATTCGTCCGGCCTGCCCGGGTTGTGGATGCCGCCGATCTCGGAGTACTCGCCTTCGGAGTTCTCCCGCACGATGAGAATGTCGAGGTCCTCGGCGGTGCGGTCGCGCAGCGCCGATTCCGTGCCGGGCAGCAGTCGTACCGGCCGCAGGTTGACGTACTGGCCGAAGGCGCGCCGCAGCGGAATCAGCAGGCCCCACAGCGAGATGTGGTCGGGTACCCCGGGGAATCCGACGGCGCCCAGCAGGATCGCGTCGAACCCGGCGAGCTGCTCGGGCCCGTCGGCGGGCATCATCGCGCCGGTCCGCAGATAGTTCTCACAGGACCAGTCGAACTCGGTCCAGCTGATTCCCGGCAGGACCCGGTCGAGCACCTTCACCGCCTCGACGGTCACGTCGACGCCGATTCCGTCGCCCGGAATGGTCGCGATCCGGTATGTGCGCACGCTGTCTCCCTAAACCTTGACGCCGATGTATTTGGTCTCGAGGAATTCGTCGATCCCGGTGAAACCGCCCTCACGCCCGAGCCCCGATTCCTTCACCCCGCCGAACGGCGCGGCCGGATTGGAGACCACGCCCTGGTTCAGGCCGACCATTCCCGTGTCGAGCGCTTCGCAGACGCGCAGGCCGCGACGCAGGTTCTCGGTGAACACGTACGCCACCAGCCCGTACGGGGTGTCGTTGGCGCGGGTGATCGCCTCGTCCTCGGTGTCGAACGTGCCGATCGCGGCGACGGGTCCGAAGATCTCGGTGCGGCACAACTCGGCGTCGTCGGGCACGCCGGTGAGCACGGTCGCCGGGTAGAAGGTGCCCGGTCCGTCGATCGCCGTGCCACCGAGCCGCACCTGGGCGCCGCGCTGCCGGGCGTCGGCCACGAGGTGTTCCACCTTGGCCACGGCCTCGGCGTCGATGAGCGGCCCGACGACAACGCCCGGCTCGGTGCCACGGCCCATCGGCAATGCCGCCATCCGCGTGGCCAGTCGTTCGGCGAATTCCGCAGCGATGCCGCGCTGCACCAGAATTCGGTTCGCGGCCGTACAGGCCTGGCCGATGTTGCGCATCTTGGCGGCGAGCGCGCCCTCGACCGCTTCGTCGAGATCGGCATCGTCGAACACCAGCAGCGGTGCGTTGCCGCCGAGTTCCATCGAGGTGCGCATCACGGTGCGGGCGCACTGTTCCAGGAGAAGTTTCCCGATGGCGGTGGACCCGGTGAAGGAGAGTTTCCGGGAGCGCGGATCGGCGATGAGCGGTGTCATCAGCGCGCCGGGGTCGGCGGTGGTCACCACATTGACCACACCATCGGGCACACCCGCCTCGGCCAGGATTGCCGCGAGCGCCAGCATCGACAGCGGTGTTTGTTCGGCGGGCTTCACCACACAGGTGCAGCCGGCGGCCAGCGCGGGCGCGATCTTGCGGGCGCCCATCGCCATCGGGAAGTTCCACGGCGTGATGAGCAGACTCGGCCCCACCGGCTGCTTCGTCACCAGAAACCGGGATCCCCCCGTCGGCGCGGGCATGTACCCGCCGTCGAGGCGGACGGCTTCCTCGGCGAACCAGCGGAAGAACTCCGCGGCATAGGCGATTTCGCCGCGCGCCTCGGCGAGCGGCTTGCCCATCTCGAGCGTCATGACCAAGGCGAGGCGTTCGGTGTCGGCCAGCAGCGCGTGGTGCGCGCGCATGAGGACGTCGCTGCGGGTGCGTGCCGGGGTGCCGGCCCAGGCGGCCTGGGCGGCGGCGGCCGCGGCGAGCGCGTCGAGTCCGTCGGACGCGGTCGCGTCCGCCACCGCGCACAGCCGCGCGCCGGTCGCGGGATCGAGGACGGGCAGCGTGGCGACGGACTCACGCCATCGGCCCCCGATGAACAACCCCCGCGGAACGCTGTCGATCGCGGCCCGCTCGGCGGCGCTCAGGATGTCGAGCAGCTGCGCGCTGCCCCCGGACTCGTCCATGCGGTGCCTGCCTCCCGACGCGGTGGATCAACCGTTGCTGTGAACCCTGCCGCCATGTTATGCATATTGTCAACAATCCGACAATAGACAATCTGGGGAGTCCTTGATGACCGAGCTGTCTCCCGTCCTGAAGCAGGCCACGCCCGTCCACGTCGACCACGGCGCAGGCTGCTACCTCTACGACACCGACGGTCGCCGCTACCTGGATTTCACCGCCGGGATCGGCGTCACCAGTACCGGGCACTGTCACCCCACCGTGGTCGCGGCGGCGCAGGCCCAGGTCGCCAGCCTGATCCACGGCCAATACACCACGGTGCTGCACCGACCGCTGCTCGAGCTCACCGAGCGCCTCGGCGCGGTGCTGCCCGAGGGTTTGGACACGCTGTTCTTCGCCAACTCCGGCAGCGAGGCGGTCGAGGCCGCGCTGCGTCTGGCCCGCCAAGCCACCGGGCGCCCGAACGTGGTCGTCTTCCACGGCGGATTTCACGGCCGCACCGTCGCCGCGGCGACCATGACCACCTCGGGGACCCGGTTCTCGGCGGGGTTCAGCCCGCTGATGTCCGGGGTGCACGTGGCCCCGTTTCCGACCGCCTTCCGCTACGGGTGGAGCGAAGCCGAAGCCACCGATTTCGCGCTGCGTGAGCTCGACTACCTGCTCGCCACCCTCACCTCGCCCGCCGAGACCGCCGCGTTCATCGTCGAACCGGTGCTCGGCGAGGGCGGCTACATCCCCGGCAACACCCGCTTCTTCCAGGGCCTGCGCGAGCGCGCCGACCGGCACGGCATCCTGCTGGTCTTCGACGAGATCCAGACCGGCTTCGGCCGGACCGGAAAGTTCTTCGGCCACCAGCACTTCGACGTGCGCCCCGACGTGATCACCATCGCCAAGGGGTTGGCCAGCGGGTTCCCGCTGTCGGGCATCGCGGCGTCGCGGGAGTTGATGGCCAAGGCCTGGCCGGGCTCACAGGGCGGGACCTACGGCGGCAACGCGGTGGCCTGTGCCGCCGCGGTCGCGACACTCGAGGTGATCGAGGCCGAGGGTCTCGTCGACAACGCCGCCGTTCGTGGAGCGCAATTGCTCTCCGGCGTCGGGAGTCTCGCCACGAAGGCGATCGGGGACGTCCGTGGCCTCGGTCTGCTCGTCGGCGCCGAGTTCACCACGCCGACCGGCGAACCCGACACCGCGACGGCATCAGCCGCCCAGAAGGCCGCCGTCGACAAGGGACTGCTGCTGCTCACCTGCGGGGCGCACATGAACGTCGTGCGCATGATTCCGCCGCTGATCGTCACCGAAACGCAGGTGCAGGATGCCCTGGCGATCTGGTCGGAAGTCCTCGCCGAGCTGTAGTCCGCCACGCTGTCCCCGCTCGGGTTCCGGGCGGGGACTCGCACCACAACCGGGACAATCCCGAAATCCCGCACCGCACAGGAAGCAGGAGCCGATGGCCCGCTACATGAGCATCACCCTCACCGAAGCCGGCGTCACCTGCCGCGCGCGCCTGCTCGACGACGAGGCTCCGCGCACGTGTGCCGCCGTCTGGGCTGCGCTCCCGCAGGAGGGCGACGCCTTCCACGCCAAATACGCCCGCAACGAGGTCTACGCGCTGGTGCCCCGCATCACCGCGGCCCCGCATCGCGAAAACCCCACCGTCACACCGATTCCCGGCGACGTCTGCCTCTTCGACTTCGAACCGTGGGAAATCGGCAACCCCGCCTACGGCTACGAACCGGGCTCCGCCGCCCATCACGCCCAGGGCGCCACCGACCTCGCCCTGTTCTACGGCCGCAACAATCTCCTGATCAACGGCGACCTCGGCTGGGTTCCCGGCAGCGTCTTCGCCACCATCGAGGACGGTCTCGCGGACTTGGCGGCCGCCTGCAACGGGTTGTGGTTGCGCGGTGTCGAGGGTGAGACGCTGGCTTTCGCCCGCGCCTGACAGAGCGACCGCTCCGACGCCGTCGAATCCCTCGGCGGCGTCGAAAGAGGTGAGCGCCCTAGATATTTCAGGAGTTCAGCACGAACTCGGCGTGCCTGGCCACCGCGAGGATCAAGTCATCGGAGTGCCGGGGTCCCACGATCTGCAAGCCCACCGGCATTCCGGTGCGAGTCGTGCCGACCGGGATGCTGATGGCGGGCTGCTGCGTCATATTGAACGGGTAGGTGAACGGGGTCCAGTCCGGCCAGCCGCGCAGTCCGCTGCCAGGCGGCACATCGTGTCCGGCCTCGAACGCGGTGATCGGCATGGTCGGGGTGATCAGCACGTCGTAGGCGGTGTGGAAGGTGCCCATCGTGATACCGACTTCCGCCGCGACATGGCGGGCGTCGAGATAGTCCACGGCGCTGACAGCTTCGCCGCGAGCCCAGACCGCGCCCAAGCCGGGATCCACCTTCGCCCGGGACCCGGCCGGGAACTTCGACAGCATGGTCGCCGCACCCGCCGCCCACAGGGTTTCGAAGGCTTCGCGCGGGTCGGCGAATCCGGGATCGACCGCATCGATGGTCAGATCGGCCTCGGCCAACCGCTGCACCGCCCTCTCGACGATCTCGGCCACCTCCGGATCCACCTGTGCGTACCCGAGCGTGGCGGAATAGCCTACCGACAGCCCGCGCACATCCCGCTGAATCTGACTGCGGAAGGTTGTCAAGGTGGGGGCCAGCGCCGTCGGGTCCCGCGGATCCGGCAGCGAGAGGATATCCATCAGCAGCGCCGCGTCCTCGACGGTGCGCGTCATCGGCCCGGCATGGGCGAGGGGCCCGAACGGGCTGGCCGGGTAGAGCGGCACCCGCCCGTGCGTCGGTTTGAAGCCGACGATCCCGCAGAACGAGGCCGGAATACGGATGCTGCCGCCACCGTCGGTGCCCACCGACACCGGCGTCATCCCACCCGCCACCGCCGCCGCGCTGCCACCGGACGATCCGCCCGCGGTCGTCGCGGGATCGGCGGGATTGCGGGTGACGCCGGTGAGCGGACTGTCGGTGACGCCCTTCCAGGCGATCTCCGGGGTGGTCGTCTTGCCGACGAACACCATCCCGTCCTCGCGCAGCCGAGCGGCGACCGGGCTGTCCACCAGCCACGGCCCGCCCGCGTCGACGCAGGTGGAACCACGCAGGGTCGGCCAGCCTTCGGTCAGGAAGATGTCCTTGATGGAAATCGGCACGCCGTCGAGTAACCCGCGCGGATGGCCCGACTGCCAGCGCGCCTCGGAGTCCTTCGCCTGCACCAGCGCCCGGTCCGGATCGACCAGGCAGAACGCGTTGAGCGCGCCGTCGCGGGCCGCGATGACATCCAGGCAGGCTTGCGCTGCCTCGACGGGGGACAGCTGCCCGGCCGCATAGGCCGAGACCAGCTGAACCGCCGTCATCACGGTGGGATCGGTGGGGAGATCGGGCTGCGTCATGGCGGGGCTCCTTCAGCCGGGCACGTACCCGAGCGTCTTGTCGACAACGTTGTCCAGCGGCAGTCCGGCTGCCCACCTGCCGAAATTGTCGGTGAATGCGCGGACGATCTCGGTGCGCCAGCCGTGGAAATCACCCGAATTGTGTGGCGTGAGCACCACGTTCGGTAGATCCCAGAGCGGATGGTCCGCGGGCAGCGGTTCCGGATCCACCACGTCCAGTGCGGCCGCGGCGATCGAACCGTTGCCGAGCGCGGCTACGAGATCGTCGGTAACCACTGATTCCCCGCGCCCGACATTGACAAACCTGGCATGCGGTTTCATGGCCGCGAACGCGGCGGCATCGAACATGTGCCGGGTCTGCGCGGTGAGCGGCGCGATCGCGATCACGTAGTCCGCGCCGGGCAGTTCGGCGTGCAGGTCGTCGCTGATGGTGCCGAAATCCGGGTCGCCGGAGCGGGCGCGGCGCCCGACCCCGCGCACCGTCATACCCGCGGCGCGCAGCAATCGCGCGGTGGTGCGGCCGATCGAGCCGGTCCCGACGATCAGTGCCGTGGTCCCGGCCACGCGTTCGGATTCGCGGTGCCGCCACTCGTGCCGCTGCTGCAACCGGATCGAGCCGGGCAGGTCCTTGGCGAACGAGATGATCTGTCCGAGGACGTATTCGGCGATGGCCGTATCGAAGACATTGCGGGTGTTGGTGACCACCACCTCGGACGCGCGCAGCTCCGGGAACATCACCGGGTCCACGCCCACACCGCCCATGTGCAGCCAGCGCAGGCGATCGGCGCTGGGCCACGCACCGGGAACGGCGCGAGTCTGGAAGTCGTAGACGAACAGCACATCGGCGCCGTGTAGCGCGTCGGCGAGCCCGTCGGCCTCGGTGTAGCGGACGTCGGCGCGCTCGGCAACGGGGGCCATGAGGTCCGATTCGGGCAGGCTGTCACGATGTAGGACGGTGACAATCGGCCCGTTTTCCACATTGACACCGTACGATCAGATCGTATGATTGTCAACAATCCGATCGTGTTCGGAGGTCTGCCCGGCTGAGCGCGAGAGGGGCCGCAGTGGAGTTCAGCTTCCCGGACATCGACGGGCCGGTAGCCCAACGAGGTATCGGCGTGATCGCGCCGTTCGACCTGGCCCTCGAACGGGAACTGTGGCGGTGGGCGCCCCTCGAGGTGAGTCTGCACCTGGCCCGCACACCCTATGAACCGGTGCCGGTATCCCTGGCGATGGCCGAACTCGTGTCCAATCCGCTGCATCTCACGGCGGCCACCCACGACGTGCTGCACGTGGAGCCGGAAGTCGTTGCCTACCTGTGTACTTCGGGCAGTTTCATCAACGGTCTCGCCTACGAACGATCCCTGCGGGAAACGATCTGCCTGGCCGGCGCACCGGATGCGGTGACCACCTCCGGCGCCTTGGTGGAAGCGATCAAGCACCTCAACATCACCCGGATGTCGGTGATCACCCCGTACGACGAGATCCTCACCGGCAAACTGCACGACTTCCTCGACGAAGCGGGCTGCGCCACGATCAAGTCCGATCACCTCGGGCTCGGCGGCGGCATCTGGAAGGTCAACTACCGCACCATCGCCGAACGGATACTCGGCGCCGACGACCCCCGCTCGGAAGCGATCTTCGTCAGCTGTACCAACCTGCCGACCTACGACGTGATCGAGCCACTCGAACAGGCACTCGGCAAACCCGTCCTCACCGCCAATCAACTGACCATGTGGGCCTGCCTCGGCCGGATGAAACTCCCGATGATGGGCCCAGGTAAATGGCTCGTCAATGTCTTCTGAACGGAGCGAGATGCATACGCCGACCATCGGATTCATCTACCCCGACCACGCCGCCGAGGACGACTACCCGCGTGCCGCGGCCCTGCTCGGCGCCGCGTTGCCGGTGGCCCACATCTACGGCACCGACCTGCACGCCGTTCCCGAACTGCTCGATCTGGGCAGCCCGGAGAAGCTGAGCCACGGCGCTTCGTTGCTCGCGGCCGAGGACCCCGCCGCCGTGGTCTGGGCGTGCACCTCGGGCAGTTTCGTCTACGGGCCACAGGGCGCGCGCGGTCAGGTCGACAGCTTGGCCGAGGCGGCGGGAGTGCCTGCCTCCAGTACGAGTTTCGCGTTCGTCGAAGCGGCGCGGGCGCTCGGTGTGCGGCGCGTGGCCGTGGTCGCGAGCTACCCCGAGGAGGTGGCACGGTTGTTCGTCGACTTCCTCGCCGACGCGGGCATCGACGTGGTGTCGATGTCGAGCGCCGGGATCGACACCGCCGCGGAGGTCGGCACCCTCACTCCCGACCAGGTCCTGACCCTGGCCGTCACCAACGACCACCCCGACGCCCAGGCACTGCTCATCCCGGATACGGCCATGCATACTCTCGAGGTGCTTCCGAAACTCGAGGCCGCGCTCGGCAAGCCGGTGCTGACGGCGAACCAGGTCACCATCTGGGAAGGTCTGCGGCTGGCCGGGGTCACCGCGGTCGCTCCCGAGCTGGGCGCGTTGTTCGCGGAGGGGAGTCGCCATGTCGATCATTGATTTCGAACCGGTCAATCAGCAGTCCACCGCGGAGATGATCGCCGACCGCCTGCGCGAGGCGATCATGCGCGGTGCGCTGGCACCCGGCGCCCAGCTCGGGGAAGCCGACCTGGCAACCAGTTTCGGTGTCTCCCGCGGACCCGTGCGCGAGGCCATGCAACGTCTCGTGCAAGAGGGCCTGCTGTTCAGCATCCGCAACCGCGGCATCTTCGTCATCGAACTCACCACCGACGACGTCATCGACATCTACCGCGCCCGCACCGCCCTGGAAGGCGGCGCGCTCGACCTCATCCTCGACGGCCGCCGCGACATCGCCTACGCCGCACTGCGACCCAGCGTCACCGCCATGCGGCGCACCGCCGAGGCCGGCGATGCCGCCGGTGTCTCCGACGCCGACCAGGCCTTCCACGAAGCGCTCGTCACCGCCGCCGACAGCCCCCGCCTCGTCCGCGCCGCCCGGACCCTGCTCATCGAAACCCGCATGTGCCTGGGCGCCCTCCAAACCACCTACCCCGACCTGCGCGAACAAGCCGGCGAACACGTCGAACTCCACGAAGCGATCGGCTCGGGTGCACCCGAGCGGGCCCGCGCCCTGCTCGTAGAGCACATGGACGACGCGGTCCGGCGCTTGCGCGACCGCTAGCTGCCGCGGCTCGGGGGAGGGCATCACGGTGTCCGTCCGCAGCCGCAGCCGCAGTGCGCCGAGAGTGAGCGGGCGACGTGCGAGGTGATCGTGCGCGACGGGCACAATGGACCCGTACGATCACCTCGACTCCCCGCAGGAGCTCTCGTGGACAGCGAACAGCGCACACGCGCACAGGCTTTCGTCGATCTGCACCGCGAAGGCTGCTTCCTGCTGCCGAATGCCTGGGATGCGGGGAGTGCGCGAATTCTGGAGTCGGTGGGATTTCCCGCGATCGCGACCACCAGCGCGGGGGTCGCTTTCTCGTTCGGTCGCCCCGACCACGACTTCTTCACCGAGCACGGTGCGCACGGTCGCGTCGATCGTTCGACGATGATGGGGCGGATCCACGAGATCACCACCGCCGTGCGGGTGCCCGTCAGCGCCGATCTCGAGGAGGGGTACGGGCCGGACGCCCAGGAGGTGGCGACCACCCTCTCCCTCGCCATCGACGCCGGTGCGGCGGGCGGCAACATCGAGGACTTCACCGGCGACCGCACCACCCCGCTGTTCGACGAGGTGCACGCGGTGGATCGGGTCCGGGCGGCGCGCGCGGCGGTGGCCGCCAGTGGTGTGCCGTTCGTGCTCGTCGGCCGGACCGACGCGCTGCTGGTGGACGCCGGTCTCGACGAGGCGATCCGGCGCGCCAACTCCTACCTCGCCGCGGGCGCGGACTGCGCCTTCGTTCCCGGGGCGGCCGACGCCGCCACGATCGCCACGCTCGTCGAGGCGATCGACGGACCGCTCAACGTCGTCATGGGCCTGACCGGTGGCGGCCTGTCGATGGCCGAACTCGCCGACCTCGGTGTCCGCCGGGTCACCGTCGGCGGCAGCATCGCCCGACTGCTCTACCGCCACCTCCTCGACGCGGCCACCGAGCTCTCCGAGCACGGCACTTTCACCTACGGCGACACCCAACTCACCCAGACGGCGCTCAACGCCCACTTCACCGCCCGCACCTGACGGGCGAGCTCGCTCGGGGGCCTCATCAGGAAGTAGGCCGGGCGCCTCGCAGGTCGAGGAGCATGCCGAGGTACCCCATTTCCTGGCTTTGGGATTGGGCCATCGCGCGGGCGGCCTGCTTCACCGGACCCGAGGTGAGCAGGGTGTCGGCGGCGCGGGCCATCGTGACGCCGCCCGCGTGATGGCGGTACATCAGTTGCAGGAACAGGGTTTCGGCGTCGGCCGCACGGGCCCCCGCGAGGGTGTCGAGGTCGGCGATGGTGGCCATACCGGGCATCGTGGTCGGCGCGGCGGTCGAGTGGTGGTGGGTTCCCGCCATCCAGGTCATCGGGACATCGGCCGTGGGTGCGGCGCCGGCCAGCTGGGTCCAGCCGAGCAAGGTGCCGATCTCCACCCGCTGAGTGTCGGCGATCTGGTCGGCCAGCCTGCGCACGGTGGGATCCGCGGCCGGGTCGAGGCGCTCGGTGAGGATCAGCGCCTGCTGATGGTGCGCGGTCATGTCCTGGACGAAGCCCAGTTCCGTCGTGGTGAGAACCGGTGCGGGTGTGGCCGTCTCGGTGACGAACAGCGGTCGCAGGGCCGCGCCGAGCGCCAGCAGGAACAGGACAGCGGCCGCCGCGAACGCCACGCGGATCACCCGGTTCACGGTCACGACCCGACCGTGGACTGCTGGTTCGCGGGCGGTGTGTACACCTCGTTGTCGAGCTGCAACACCATGAACCCGTTGTCGGAACAGGTGACATACAGCTGATCGCCACGCCACTCCGGCGGGGACAGGCACCAGTCCGTGGACAGGTCGCCGAACGCGATATCGCCTGCCCGAGCGGTCAGCACCTGCGCGGGATCGAACAACCCCTCGGCCATCGACCGCAGTGCCGCCGGGGCGCTCATCACCGGGATGCCGATGATCGAGGCCAGGGCGTGGGGCGAGTTCCAGATCTCGAGATTGCGTCCGGTGCGGGCAGGCGGGTTGAAGTAGGCGATCTCGCGGATGTCGCCGGGATCGCGGACGTCGAACACCCGGATACCGGAGGAGATCCAGCCGCAGGCCAGGGCGGTCGGGTTGTCGGGACGGTCGGCGGTGCAGTAGTGCGATTCGTAGGAGAACGCCGAACCGCCCATCGAGGAACCGATGCCCGCGTCGATATTGTCGGGCAGGTTGATCTCGAGTTTGATCTTCGCGGTGATCCTGGGCGCGCTGTCGTCGGACACGTCGATGAGTTTCACGCCACCGGAGCCGCCCTCGTCGACCGTGAACAGATGGGGCACACCGTCATAGGTCACGGGCACGCTGTGCTGGGTGGCCCAGCCGTCGGTCCAGAATGTGCGGCCGAGGTGGGGGACAAGTGGATTCGGGTCGCGGCGTTGCACCGCGCTCACGTCGAGCACGGTGAATCCGCCCAGGGCGGAGATGTAGAGCCGGTTTCCGTCGGGACTCACCCCGAGCCCGTGTGCCTCGATCCCCGTCAGCCCCTGCCAGATCACCCGGGGATTCGCTGGGTCGGTGAGGTCGATCGCACTGAGAAAACCGGGGACCAGGCCCGATGCCCAATAGGTGCGTCCGTCGGGGGAGAAGCCGCCCTCGTGTGTCGTGATCGGCAGCGGCATCAGCAGATTCGAGCCGGTTCCGGGATTGAGTAGCCGGGGATGCGCGCAATCGGAGATGTCGTACACCGACAGGTATCCGGCTCCGATGCCGACCGGCACACCCGTTCCGACGAGCAGTTTGCGAGCCGTGTTGACCTTCAACGTCTCCCAGGTGCCTGCCAGCATGGCGGGTTCGGCGAGGGTCGCGGTCAGCCGCGGATTCGCCGGATCGGAGACATCGAGGACCTGGACGCCGGGGTGCTCGCTGAGCATGTTGCCGGGGAAGAACGTGCCCATGTAGGCGCAGTGCTCGAAACTGGTGGAGGTGATGCCCGCTCCGCGCCCGGCGTAGCCCCCGACCATCGACATGTTGCAGCGATAGCCTTGGGTGCTGCGCCCGCTGTCCCGGTCACCGGCGGGCACGTCGCCCTGCAATCCGGACTCCGGCAGTGATCCGGGCCCACAGTCGGCCCGCGGCACCGCCGTTCGGCCCACATCGAGGAATTCCTGCACCGCGCCCGTCAGGTCGGCGCCGAAATCGGCCGACGCACCGGACGGCAGGCCGACGGCCACGAGTGCGGTGATCGCGGCCGCCGCCACAGCACGCAGCAGCGAATGTCGTCGGCTGTTCGGCGGTGCCGCGCCGGAATCGCCCGGCGGGTTCGCGGACCCGGCTTCGGGTCGTGTGTCGGTGTGCGGACGTGATGGCATCGTTGCCCTCCCGAATCAATGATGCGGACAACACAACTGGCTCAGACAGTTGTGCCGCATCACGAATAGTAAGGCGATCGAATGGTTGCCGAAGGGTGTTTCGGGGAACAGGGTGTGGGGCGGGCTCGCGCTTACCTCGGGTCGCCGCCCATACGCTGTACGGTTGCTCTGCACGACCAGCGCGTCTGAAAAGGCGGGGAGTTTCCGCGATCGGAGAGGACTCGGACCCATGTCGAACGATGTCGTAGGAAGTTCCGGCACCGCACCGCCGCCGGGCGGATCGGTAGCCGATGGGTCGCCGGGCAAGCCCAGGCTGGATCTGCTCATCTTCTGCGCCACCGCGATCGGCGCACTCGCCTTCGTCGCCTGGGGTGTCCTCGACGACGAGAGCCTCGCCTCCGCGGCGAGTACCGCTCAGAAATGGGTCATCACCAATACCGGCTGGTTGTTCGTGCTCACCGCCACCGCGTTCGTGGTGTTCGTGATCTGGCTGGCGGTCAGCCGCTACGGCCGGATCCCGCTGGGCGCCGACGACGAGAAACCCGAATTCCGCACCGTGTCGTGGATCGCGATGATGTTCAGCGCGGGCATGGGCATCGGTCTGATGTTCTGGGGTGTGGCGGAACCGTTGTCGCACTTCGTGAACCCCCCGCCGCATACCGCCGAGCCCGGATCACCGGCCGCCGCGGAAGTCGCCATGGCCACCACACTGTTCCACTGGACACTGCACCCGTGGGCGATCTACGCCGTCGCGGGCCTGGCCATCGCCTACGGCACGTTCCGAAAAGGCCGCTCGCAGTTGATCTCCTCGGTGTTCCGGCCGCTGCTGGGCCGGCACGCCGACGGGATCGGCGGCCGGGCGATCGACATGATGGCGATCTTCGCGACCCTGTTCGGCTCGGCGGCGTCACTCGGTCTCGGCGCGTTGCAGATCGGCGCGGGCATGGAGTTCAACGGCTGGATCGACGGCATCGGAAAGATCGGTCTGGTGGCGATCATCGCGGGCCTGTCCGTGGCCTTCGTGCTGTCGGCGGTCTCGGGTGTCGAACGCGGCATCCAGTGGCTGTCCAACATCAATATGGTGCTGGCCCTTGCCATCGCGGCGTTCGTGTTCATCGCGGGCCCCACGCTGTTCGTACTCAATATCCTGCCCACCTCGATCGGCGACTACATCGAGAGCCTGCCGACCATGGCCTCACGCACCGGCGCCGGCGACGACGCGATGCAGACATGGCTGTCGAGCTGGACCATCTTCTACTGGGCCTGGTGGATCTCGTGGACGCCGTTCGTCGGCATGTTCATCGCGCGGATCAGCCGCGGCCGCACCATCCGTCAGTTCGTGACCGGCGTGCTGCTGGTGCCGAGCGTGGTGAGTCTGCTGTGGTTCGCGATCTTCGGTGGCGCGGGCATCGCCGAACAGGCCGAACACGGCGACCTCACCGAACCGGACGGCTCGGTCGATTCGAACTTCGCGCTGTTCCACCTGCTGGACCAGTATCCGATCACCTCGGTGACCACGGTGGTGGTGATGATCCTCGTCGCGATCTTCTTCGTCTCCGGTGCCGACGCGGCCTCCATCGTGATGGGCACACTGTCCGAACGCGGCAGCATCGAACCGTCGAAGTGGGTCGTCATCTTCTGGGGCGCGGCCACCGGCGCGGTCGCCGCGATCATGCTGGTGATCGCCGATTCCGACAACCTCGGCGGCGCTCTGACCGGCCTCCAGGCATTGACCACCGTGGTGTCGCTGCCGTTCCTGGTGGTGATGGTGGCGATGTGTGTGTCGTTGTACAAGGACCTGCGCGACGACCCGCTGATCCTGCGCATGGATCGCGGCATCGAGTTGGTCGAGGTCGCCGTCGACCAGGGCACCGAGCTGCACGAGGGTGACTTCGCCCTCGTCACCGAGGCCTCGCCGGACAAGGTCGACGTCGCCGACGATCCCCCCGTCGCCGGTACCGAACGAGGCTAGTCCGCGGTGTCGATCCTGGCCTGCGCCGACGACAAGTCGGCGCAGGCCAGCCGCAGGCGGTCCCGCAGTGCGTCAGCGGATTCGGCGATCGCCGCCTGGGATCGGACGTACTCCGCGCGTCCGGCCGGTGTTTCGATGCGCACCGGCTCGTAGCCGAAGCCCGACAGATCGTAGGGGCTGGCCCGCATGTCGAGTTCCCGTGCGGTGCAAGCGAGTTCGAAGCAATCGAGCAGCAGGTCCGAGGAGATCAGCGGCGCGAGCTTGAATCCCCACTTGTAGAGATCCATATTCGCGTGCAAACACCCCGGCTGCTCCCGCTGCACCTGGTCCGCGCGGGTGAGCGGTTCGGCATTGCGCCCCACCGCCTCCGGCGTGAAGAACCGGAACGCGTCGAAGTGCGTGCACCGCAACGACATCGACTCCACCACCGCATCCGTCCCCGCGTGTCCCAGACGCAGCGGAACCTGCTGATGCCGCACGTCGTCGGTGCGATAGACCATCGCCCATTCGTGCAGCCCGAAACACGACAACTGCGCCGGACGGCGCGCGGTAGCGGTGAGCAGGCCGGACACGAACCCGATCGTGTCGCGCCGCTTGGCGAGGTAGGCCGGGTCGGCCGTGAACACTCCGTGCTCATCCGGATGCTCGGCATACCCCCGCGCACCCCTGTAGTCGCCCGCCGCACGCAGCCCGATCCCGAACCCCGGATGCCACCGACGCAGCTGTGAAGGCTTATGGCCGTAGTAGGTGAAAAGGAAATCGATGACCGGATGGGTGGTCCCCGCCGCCCGCCGCTCCAGATACGGCCCGACCAACCGATCGAGCCGGTCACGATGTGCGCGCGCGGCGGCCCGCCACTCGACCGCCGGTAATACCCGCAAGTCGAGAGCGTGGTCGAGGTCGCCGTCCGTGCTCACCTGGACATTCTCCCGCACCGGCTTTCCCCGGCGAATTCGCCCTGAATCAGATCTCGGGGCGCGACCCCGGCCGGACTACGCATCTTCTGGGTTGCTCGAACGATCCGGGGACTTCCGCA
Organism: Nocardia sp. NPDC055050; assembly: GCF_053608345.1. Classification (NCBI taxonomy): domain Bacteria; kingdom Bacillati; phylum Actinomycetota; class Actinomycetes; order Mycobacteriales; family Nocardiaceae; genus Nocardia; species Nocardia sp. NPDC055050. The sequence continues at coordinate 14,604 of NZ_JBSGVG010000027.1, read as the reverse complement.
TCCGACGAGATCTGTGGTCCCGACGCGCCTATTTGTCGCGCCGGATGACGGCGCGGCAGCGCCGTTCCAGGAGCAGGACGGCCAGGCCGAAGGAGCGGAAGGCCGGATTGGTGGTCTGGCGGTGATAGTAGCGGTAGTAGATCTGCTGGCAGATCACCGCCAGACGGAACAGGCCGAAGACTTCGTAGAAGGCCCACTCGCGGTCGGTGAGACCGATGCCGGTACGGCGACAATAGTATTCGACCACTTCGTCGCGGGTCAGCATGCCCCGAACGTGGGTGGGCTGGCGCCGGAAGAACTTGAAGGCGAGGTTGTCGTCGGCCTGGACCCAATAGGCCAGGGCGCCGCCGAGATCCATCAGCGGGTCGCCGATGGTGGCCATCTCCCAGTCGAGCAACCCGATCGGACGGGTGGGATCGGCGGGATCGAGCACGATGTTGTCGAAGCGGAAGTCGTTGTGGATCAGCACCGATGCGCGATCGGGCGGTTGGTTGGCGGCCAGCCACGCCATCACGGATTCGAACGAGCCGACAGTGCGGGTGCGGGCGCGGCGATAGCGGTCGGACCAGCCCGACACCTGCCGGGTGATGTATCCGGGGCCCTTGGACATCCAGTTCAGCCCTGCGGCGGTGGGGTCGATGGTGTGCAGGTCGACGAGCACGTCGAGCACATTGGTGCACAGTGCGTGCACCCGCGATGCTGTCCAGGAGGGGTCGGGCGGGAGTTCCTTCCGGGGGATGAGTCCGTCGAGACGTTCCATCAGGTAGAACGGCGAGCCGAGCACACTGTCGTCCTCGCACAACGCCACTGTCGGCGGCGCGTAGTCGAACACCGGGCCGAGGGCGGTTTGCACGCGGTACTCGCGAGCCATGTCGTGTGCGCCCTCGGCGCGGTGTCCGCCGGGCGGTCTGCGCAGGATCAGATCACACTCGGGGTACTGCACGAGGTAGGTGAGATTGGAAGCGCCGCCGCAGAATTGGCGCACCTGTGCGATGCCGGTCAGTGATTCGCCTGTTTCGGCGCGTAGCCATTCCGTCAGGGCGGCGACATCGAAAGCGTCCTCGGTGCGGACGGCACGGGCATCGGCGGGGGAGGAGGACTCGGTCACGTCAGCCGCCGCAGCAGGGACACGGGGAGCAGCTTCACCACGACCGACAGCGGAACCCATGGCCAGGCCGGGACGTAGGCGACGGGTTTGCGTGCTTGGATCGCGCGGACCATCGCGGCGACGCCGGGCTCGGTGTCGACCAGGAAGGTGGTGCGACCTTCCTTGCCGTCGGTCATCTCCGACCGGATGTAGCCGGGGCAGATCAGGGAGATATCCACGCCGGGAATGCGTTCCGAGCGCAACCCTTCGGCGAGCGAGGCGACCCCCGCCTTGCTCGCGGCATAGGTGGTCATCGACCGGCGCATGCCGCGCAACGCGGAGAACGAGGAGATGAGGACCAGGTGGCCACGGCCCTGCGCGCGGAACACCGCCAGGGCGTGTTCGCTCTGCGAGAGCGCGCCGACGAAATTGGTGAGGGCGGTGCGCCGGTTGGCCGCGTGCCCACCGGTGCCCAATGGGGCCCCGTGGCCGAGGCCCGCGTTGACCACGACCCGGTCGAGGCCGCCGAATTCGGCCCGGAACTTCTCGAACACGGTCTGCACGGCGGCATCGTCGGTGACGTCGAGCGCGGCGGTGCGCACGACGATGCCGGGGTGGGCGGCGAGGAGTTCGTCGCGCAGCGTGTCGAGGCGGTCGGCCCGGCGGGCGCAGAGCCCGAGATCGTAACCGCGCTCGGCGAATTGGCGGGCCATCTCGGCGCCGAGGCCGGAGCTGGCGCCGGTGATGACGATGGTGCCGGTGCTCATCGGGAGGTCTCCTTGTCGTCGGCGGTCGCGATGCGACGGCCCATGGCGGTCAGTTGCCGGTCGTAGAGCGGGCGCAGCAGTCGTTTCGTCCAGAAGGCCACGCGCCCGGATCGGTCGGTGAGGACGAGGAAGCGGCGCGCGTCGATACCGGCCAGCGCGGCTTCGGCGATGTCGTCGGCGTCGGCCTCGGCGCCGTCGATCAGGCGACGGGCGACTTCGGTCATCAGGGGATCGGCGTTGCCGAGCGAAGACGCCAGATCGGTGCGGAAGAACGACGGGCACACCACCGAGACGTCGATGCCGTGCGGCGCGAGTTCGTAGCGCAGGCTCTCGCTGAGTGCGACGACGGCCGCTTTGGCGGCGGTGTAGGGCGCCATGGCCGGTGGGTGGACGAGTCCCGCCATCGAGGCGATATTGACCAGGTGACCGCCGCCCTGCGCTTCGAACATCGGGGTGAAGGTCCGGCACCCGGTCGCCACGCCGAGGACATCGACGGTCATGACCCGGGCCCATTCCTCGGCGGGCACCCGGTCGATGCGCCCGCCCGCGGCGATACCCGCGTTGTTGACCAGGATGTCGAGGCCGCCCATGGTGGCCTGCACGGTGTCGCGGGCCCGGTCCCAGTCCTGCTCGGACGTGATGTCCGCGCGCAGATACGAGGCACCCGGCGGGACCACGGCGTCGTCGGCGAGATCGGTGACCACGACGCGGTCACCGCGGGCGGCGAAGCGCCGCGCCAGCGCGGCTCCGAGACCGGATGCGCCACCGGTGATGAGCACTCTGGACATGGTTACCGCCCCTGCCCGTACTCGGCGAGCTCGAGCCGTCCGACCATGTCCAGATGCACCTCGTCGGGACCGTCGGCCAGGCGGATCGCCCGGGCGGTCGTCCAGGCCGCCGACAGCGGCACATCGTCGGAAAGTCCCGCACCACCGTGGATCTGCATGGCGAAGTCGATGACGTCCTGCGCCATCGACGGCACGTGCGCCTTGATCTGGCTGATCTCGCTGAGCGCGCCGAACGCACCGACGGTATCGAGCTTCCATGCCGCGTGCAGGACGAGCAGGCGCGCGGCATCGATCGCGATCCGCGCCCGGGCGATGCGTTCCCGGTTGCCGCCGAGCCGGGCCAGTGGCTTGCCGAACGCGGTCCGCGTCGTCGCGCGTTCGCAGGCCGCGGCGAGCGCGGCCTCGGCCAGGCCGATCAGCCGCATGCAGTGATGGACGCGGCCGGGACCCAAACGGCCCTGGGCGATCTCGAACGCTCGGCCGGGACCGAGGACGATGTTCGCGGCGGGCACACGCACGTCGGTGAACGACACCTCACCGTGCCCGAACGGCTCGTCGTAGCGGCCCATCGCGGGCAGCATCCGTTCGATCTTCACGCCCGGAGTGCGGACAGGTACGAGCACCATCGTGTGCCGACGGTGTTTCTCGGCCTCGGGATAGGTCAGGCCCATGAAGAGGACGACCGCGCAGTCACGATGGCCGATACCGGTGGTCCACCATTTGCGGCCGTTCACGACGACGTCGTCGCCGTCGAGGACGGCGGTGGCCGCCATCGTGGTGGCGTCCGAGGAGGCGACGCCGGGTTCGGTCATCCCGAAGGCAGACCGAATGCTGCCGTCGAGCAGCGGTTCGAGCCACCGCTCCCGCTGCGCGGCGTCGCCGTAGTGGAGCAGCACCTCCATGTTCCCGGAATCCGGTGCGTTGCAGTTGAAGACGTGCGGCGCCAGGAACGAGCGCCCGGTCTCCTCGGCGATCGGCGCGTAGTCGACATTGGTGAGGCCGGTGCCGCCGTCGGTCCCGAAGCGCGCGGCGTACCGGCCTGCATGGGCGGCGGGCAGGAACAGATTCCACAGACCCGCCGCGCGGGCCTTGGCGCGCAGCTCGCCGAGCACGGGCAGGGGATCCCACGGGTCGGCGCCGGTCTCGCGCAGCGCGGCCACGCTGCGGTGATAGTCCGCCTCGATCGGGGTGATCTCCTCGGCGATGAAGCCGCGTACTCGGCCGACCAGGTCGGTGGCGCGGGTACTGGGAGCGAAGTCCATGTCTCTGCTTTCGGTGAAAGGGGAACGGCGGCGGGGGATCCCGCTGGAATTCAGGAGGGTCGGTGGGTGAGACCGAGGGCGGATTCGTCCAGGCTGCCCAGCACGAGCGTGCCGTTCGCCTCGGCCACGCCGGTGACCATCGCGTAGTCCGCGCCGTCGCGCTGCAGGTCGTGGACGATGGTCCCGGCGTGATCGACCGCGATCACCCAGGCAGTACGGGCGGGGCGTGGCCTGAGCCGATCGGGTACCCGCCACAACAGTTTTCGCGCGAGGGTCGGTGCGGGCAGCAGGCGATCGAGCAGGGGATTACGCGGTGCGGCCAGCGTGACCCAGATCAGTCCGTCGGAGCCGAGGGCGATGTTGTCGGGGAAGCCGGGCAGATTCTCGATCAGCACCTCGCGAGTACCGGCTTTCGGGCCGCGCACCCAGTAGCGGTTGAGCCGGTAGGCCGCCGTCTCGGCGACGATCAGCGACGCCCGATCGGGTGCGAAGGCGATGCCGTTGGCGTACTGGAGGTTGTCCAGCAGGGTGGCGGTCGTCCCGTCGGGGGAATGCCGGAACAGGCGGCCGGTCCCGGAATGCTCGAGCAGGTCGCCCATCCACAGCTCCAGCGGCCAACGGCGCGAAGACGCGGTGAAATAGACGGTGCCGTCGCGCGGATCCCCGACGACATTGCTGGCCATGTTCAGCGGGCCGTCGTCGACGGCACCCACCAGGACCTCGATCTCGGTACCGGTCCAGCGCAGCAGGCCGCGGTGCGCGTCGCAGATGAGCAGTGACCCATCGCCGACCGCGCAGAGCCCCAGCGGGCGGCCACCGGTGTTCGCGACCACCTCGACGCCCTCGGTGGCGATGTCGACCCGCAGGATCCGGCCGTCGGCGATGCCGGTGTAGACGAGACCGTCGGCGCCGAGAACCACATCCTCGGGGCCGGCGCCGGGGAGTTCGATCCGCCGGACCGGGGGCATCGGTGGCGTACTTCGGCGCTGCCCGGCGCGGGGAGTCACCGTCGGCGGTGACCACCGAACGGGCGCCATCCCAGGTGCGGACCGAACACCGACGACCATGCGTGCCTCCCAGCGATCGAGCGCCGCCCGCTGCCGCGCTCTCTGTGCACATGCCATTCTTGGGTCCAGTCAGCGGCGTTGAAATAGGCGAGGAAACCGAGTTGACTGTGCATATGCACACCAGCGAGCCGGTGCCCGCGCTGGCGCTGGGACCGCACCGGCGCAAGATCGCGGCGCGCATCGCCGCGATGATCGCGGAGGTCGATCCCGCACTCAACGAGATGGCCGCGGACCTGACGCGGCTGTACCGCGACAACATCCCGGTCTACGACCAGGTCGACGCGGCCTCGATCGAGACCAACACCCGTGCCGTGTTGCGCATCGTCGTGGCGCAACTGGGCGACGAAGGAGCCGCGCACGCGGGGTTCGACGAGCTCACCACCCTGGCGAGAACCTGGGCAGACCAGCAGATCCCCCTGGATCTGGTGGCGCACAGCCTGCAGATCGGCGCGCGCCGGATCTTCGAGCTGATCCGTCGCCGCGCCGCCGCGCACGGGGTGCCTGCCGCCGAGATCGACGAGATGCAGGACCTCACCTGGGAATGGGCGACCGCGTCCGCCACCGCCGTGCACCGGGTGCTGCGGGAGCGGGCAGTAGCCGGGGCCGCGCGGCGCGCCGACTTTCTGCGCAGCCTTGTCGACGGCACGGTAGCGCCCGCTGTGCTGCGCGCCGAGGCGCGCGATCACCGGCTCGATCCCGAGCATCGGTACCGGATCGCCTGCGCCGCGTGGAACGGTACCGCCGCGGCGACGGACCTGCTCGCCGCGTTGCGAGCGCGGGGTTCGACGGCGAAGCTCCCGGTCGTCGACACGGTCGTGGATCAGCATCTGGTCGCCCTGCTGCCGCGGACTCCGGACGCGTTGCCGGAGGGCAGCGTGGTCGCGGTCGGCTCCGCGGTATTGCTCGGTGATGCCACGGCGTCGTACCGGCAAGCGCGGCGCGCGTTCGATCTCGCGGTGCGGCACGGCAGGAGCGGCCTGGTCGATCTCGGATCGCTGGGCCCGCTGCCGCTGCTCGGAGAGGCCGAGGGCACCGCGCGACTGCTCGCGGACAAGCATCTCGCGCCGCTGCGACGCCATGCTGGGGCCGAGGAGATACTCGGCACGGTCGAGACCTACCTCGACTGCGATCAACGCGTCGACGACACGGCGGCCAGGCTGTACCTGCACCGCAATACCGTCCGCAATCGGCTCACGCGCTTCGCCGACCTCACCGGCCTCGATCTGGGCCGGACCGACGACCTCATCGTCGCCTGGTGGCTCCTGCACCGCGATTCGGACTCGCCTCCGCCGTCGCGCTGACCGGCGATGCGTTCGGGATCGCGCCGAGGTGCCGCGGTCGCCACCCGACGGCAGCGGTAGCCACCGGTGAACAGCACAACTGCTGGGCCGACGCTGTCAGGTGCCGGTGTGGAACGCCCGCCGGTGTCTGTCCGGCGAGTCGAGCGGGTGACGTCAGCTCACCCGGGCGTCGTGCGTCAGCACACCACCGGTGCTGACGGGGGCGGCGAGTGATCCGGCTAGCATGTCGATGATCTCTGCCCACACCTGTGTATCCGTGGCCCGTGCATCCCCTGCTTCGGCCGCACGTTCGTGATCGGCCAGGAGTGCGAAAAGCATGGTGGTCAGCGCCCGTAGCCGCCGAACCCGCAATCGTGGTGGCAAGGCGCTGAGCTCGCGGTCGAGGCCCTGCATGATGACGCGCACCGACGTGCGCTCCGCGCTGTCGAGATTGGTCGCATCCGAGATCGACGGGTGGGGTTGGATCTGTTCGAGAAAACGGGCGTAGTGGTGAATTCCGTGCCGCTCGCCGAGCTCGAACATCGGCACCACCAAGGCTTCGAGCAATCCGTGCAAGCCTGGTGGCCGACCCGAGCCTGCTTGTTCGGCGAGCAATTCCAGCCGCCGCACTTCCAATGTCGCCAGCCGGAACTCGACCACCGCCGCGATGAGCCCGTCGCGGGACCCGAAGTGATATTGGATCACTGAATTGTTTCGCTGACCCGCGGCAGCGGCGATATCGCGCAGCGGTACCGACCGTCCGTGCTCGGCGATCAGACGCTCCGCCGCGACGATGAGGCGTTCCCGCGCTGCTGTTGCTGCCACAGATCGAACAGTAGCCGTTCATCAACAGGATTGAGAAGTACTCATTGACAGTTAAGCGAAATCTCTTAAAGATGCAGTGTGACCGCAGCCACATGCGGCCATCTCAGAGAGGAGCTTGCACCATGATCCTGGATGCCTTCCGGCTCGACGGTCGCGTTGCCATCGTCACCGGAGCGGGCCGCGGTATAGGCGCGGCCACCGCGCTCGCGCTCGCCGAAGCCGGTGCCGACGTCGCCATCGCCGCCCGCACCACCGAACAGCTCGACGAGGTCGCCGGGAAGATCCGTGCCCTGGGCCGCCGTGCTGTGACCGTGACGGCGGATCTCGCCGACCTGGCCGCGGTGAAGGCCTTCGCCGACACCGCCGCCGCCGAACTGGGCCGTATCGACATCGTGGTCAACAATGTCGGCGGCACCATGCCCAATACCTTCATGACCACCTCCCCGGAGTTCCTGGAGGAGGCGTTCCGCTTCAATGTGTCCACCGCGCACGCGCTCACCCAGGCCGCGGTACCGCACCTGCTGGAGTCGGACAACGCCTCGGTGGTCAGCATCTCCTCGATGATGGGCCGCACCGCGGGCCGTGGCTTCCTCGCCTACGGCACCGCCAAAGCCGCTCTCGCGCACTGGACCAGGCTGGCCGCCACCGATCTGTCTCCACGTATTCGCGTCAATGCCATCGCGGTGGGGTCGGTACTCACCTCCGCGTTGGATGTCGTTGCGAGTCAACCCGAGATCAAGGCCACGATGGAAGCCGCGACCCCGCTGGGTCGGCTCGGCGAGCCCTGGGAAATCGCGGCGGCCATCGTCTACCTCAGTTCACGCGCGGGCGGCTATGTCACCGGCAAGATTCTCGAGGTCGACGGCGGCATCGAAAGCCCCAATTTCGAACTCGGCCTGCCCGACCTGTGATCCACTCCCGCGCAAAGGATCTGACATGACCTACCGTGTAATCCAATGGAGCACCGGAAACGTCGGTGCGCGAGCGCTGCGTTCCATCATCGCCCGGCCCGAACTGGAGCTCGTCGGCGTGTGGGTGTCGAGCTCGGCCAAAGCCGGGAAGGACGCGGGCGAGCTCGCCGGGCTGTCCGTCGACACCGGCATCACCGCCACCACCGATGCCGACGCCCTGCTGGCCCTGAAACCCGACTGCATCGTGCACACCGCGATGGCCGACGACCGGCTGATGGAATCGGTCGAGGACCTGAAACGGTTCCTGCGCGCCGGCATCAATGTGGTCTCCAGCAGCCCTGTCTTCCTGCAATACCCGTACGGCACCCTGCCCGACGAAGCGATCGCCCCGATCGTCGCGGCCGCCGAGGAGGGCGGTGCGTCCCTGTGGGTCAACGGCATCGACCCGGGCTGGGCCAACGACTGGCTGCCGCTGCTGCTCTCCAGTGGCTCCGAACGGATCGACCGCATCATCTGCTCGGAGATCATGGACTACTCCACCTATGACAATCCCAAGGTCGTCTTCGACATCATGGGATTCGGCAGTGACCTCGATGCCCTGCCCATGCTGCTGCAACCCGGCGTCCTCACCCTTGCCTGGGGCAGCGTCATCCGGCAGCTCGCCGCCGCGCTCGACATCGAACTCGATTCGGTCACACAACATTTCGACCGGTTGCCGGCCACCGGTGATCTCACCGTCGGCGACCGCACCATCGCCGCGGGTACGGCCGCCGCGCTGCGCTTCCAAGTCCACGGCATCCGCGCCGACCGCGAGGTGCTGACTCTCGAGCACGTCACCCGTCTGCACCCCGACCTGGCTCCCGATTGGCCACAGCCGACCGGAAAGGGTGGCTACCGCGTCGAAATCCAGGGCGAACCGGACTACCGGCTGGACCTGCAGCTCACCAGCGACGGTGACCACGCTCTCGCCGGTGTGGTCGGCACCGCTGCCCGCCTGGTCAGTGCCGTCTCGGCCGTGGTCGAGGCCCGCCCCGGTCTGCTCACCGCCACCGATCTGCCCCTCACCACCGGCCGTGGACTGATGTCCTGACGGCCCGCTGTCCCGCGACTCGACTGGTGCCGAAAATCTAGAACACGTTATAGTTCGGCTGATCGGGCGACGATGCGGTCGGCCCGTGCTCGGAAGGGTGGACAAGTGCGGGCCTGGGATGACGCAGCCGATGTCGTGGTCGTCGGATACGGCGGAGCGGGAGCGGCCGCGGCGCTGGCCGCGCGGGAATCCGGCGCCGAAGTGCTGGCCGTCGACCGGTATCTGGGTGGCGGCGCTACGGCACTGTCGGGTGGCATCGTGTACGCGGGTGGCGGCACCTGGGTGCAACGCGACGCGGGCATCGACGACGACGTCGACACCATGCTCGCGTACCTGCAGGCCGAGGTCGGTGACGCCGTGAGCGCCGCGACGCTGCGCCGATTCTGCGAAGAATCCCCGGCGATGATCGACTGGCTGACCGGGCACGGCGTGCCCTTCCAGCCCTCGGTGTGCCCGTACAAGACGTCCTATCCGACCGATGACTACTACCTGTACTACTCGGGCAGCGAGAACTCCGGCGGTTACCGCGATCTCGCGAAACCACGTCAACGCGGTCACCGCACGCACGGTCCCGGCGTCTCGGGCAAGGCGCTGTTCGGGCCGCTGGCGGCGTCGGCGGCCGAGCACGGCGTTCGCGTCCGGACCGGAACCAGGGCGACTCGGCTCGTTGTCGAGGACGGGCGCGTGACGGGCATCGAGGCGCTCACGATCGCCGACGCGCCCGCGGCGGTACGGCGACGATTCGCCGCGCTCGCCCGGATCTCGGCGAAACCCGGTGTGTATCACCAGGGTTTGCGCCGGGCGGTGGAAAAGCTGCTGGCCCGGATCGAGCGCAGATACGGTGTGCCGGTCCGGATCCAGGCGAGATCCGGCGTGGTGCTCACCACGGGTGGGTTCATCGCGAACGGGGAGATGGTCGCACGGCACGCCCCCGCGTATCCGTGGTCGCAGGGACTGCCGCTGGGGAGCGCCGGTGACGACGGCAGCGGCATCACCATGGCGCTCGACATCGGTGCGGCGAGCGGCAAGATGGACGCGCTGTCGACCTGGCGGTTCATCGCGCCGCCCAGCGCCTTCTTCGGAGCGATCGCGGTGAATGCCCTGGGCGAGCGCATGATCGACGAGTCTCGCTACGGCGCGGCCCTCGGCGCGGCCATCGCCGCCAGTCCGGGTCATCGCGCGTGGCTGCTCGTCGACGCGGAGCTGGAGGCCGAGGCTCGCGGTCAGATCGGTACCCAGTCGGTGTGGTTCCAGCGAATGCAGACCGAGCGTTTGCTGCGGATCGGGCGCGTCTCGGGGAACACCGTCGAGGAGGTGGCCGCACGCGCCGGTATCGACCGGTCCGCCCTGCGTGCGACCCTCGACGCGCACAACCGTGCCATCGAGGACAACCGCCCCGATCCGCTGGGCAAGCCCGACGACATCCGCCGCCCGCTGCGCACCGGACCGTTCGCCCTGCTGGATATCTCGTTCAAGGCGCGGCTCACCTACCCGATGCCGATGCTCACCCTCGGCGGCCTGCTGGTGGACGAGGACACCGGCGCCGTGCGTCTCGAGAGCGGGGGAGTAGTGCCGGGACTGTTCGCCGCGGGGCGCGCCGCGGTCGGGGTCTGTTCGAACTCCTACATCAGTGGCCTCTCGCTGGCCGACTGCATCTTCTCGGGGCGGCGGGCGGGCACCCACAGCGCCCGGCCGCTGCTCCCTCGATGAGCACCCGCCGACGCCGGCTGATCAGGCGGGCATCCGATCCGGCGGGCCGCTCGCTCGCTCGATCCCGGTGACGAACGCGCTGACCTCGGCCAAGGCGGCGACTGCTTCGGGGACGGCCAGATAGCCGGCCTGGAAGACGTGGACTTGGCCGGGCCAGATCTGCAGGTCACAGCGCACGCCGACGCGGCGGGCGGTTGCCGCGAGGTGTTCGGCGTCGGCCTGCAAGACCTCGAGCCCGCCGACCTGGATGAGCATCGGCGCAAAGCCGGGGACGATCCCCGCCGCGACGTCCAGGCGAGGATCGGCGAGGTCTGACCCCGCCACGTACATGCCGACCAGCCGGTTGCCGGTGGTGGCCGAGGCGTACGGGTCGCGTATGCCCGGTTCCTTCGTCGCGGCCAGCCCGAAGGTGGGGTCGGCCACCGGCGAGAACAACACCAGCCCGGACGGTTGTGGAAGTCCGCGCCGGGCCAGCTCGCCGGCCAGGGCCAGTGCCAGATGCCCGCCCGCGGAGTCTCCGGCGACGACGATGTCGGCGGGTCGATGCCCGCGGGCGAGTAACCAGAGGTACCCACGCAGCGCGTCCTCGTGTGCCGCGGGAAACGGGTCCTCGGGCGCGAGCCGGTACCGTGCGGCGAACACGGGGCGTCCGCTCGCGCGACCCACCCGCCCGACCAGGCCGCGGTGGGTGCCCGGCGAACAGGAGAAGTACGCACTGCCGTGCAGGTAGTAGACGACCGGCTCGTGTGGCTCGGGTACTGCGTTCACCCATTCGCCGCGGACCGCGAATTCGTTGTCCGCGTGTTCGTGGACGGGAAAACGCGCCACCGTCCAGGACGGCATGACCAGGCGCAACCCGTGCATTGCCGCGCGTCCGATACGGACGCCGGCGCGAGTGGCGGGAAGCCGCGAGCCCAGTCGGCGCACTGTCAGCAGCATGACCGCCGCCACGATTCGGCTGGCGCGCGACGGTGTCGCGCTGAGATTTCGATCCATGCCGTGCATCATCTCGGGAAACAGGTCAACTGACAAGAACTCATGTCAAAACGCGCGATTGTCCTGTACTTTGTTGACATGACTTCATGTCAAAATTGGGACAGGCAATGAAAGGGCAGGTCATCGCGGTGACCGGCGGTGCGCGTGGGATCGGGAGGGAGATCGCCGCGCAGCTCGCCCGCGCGGGCGAGCGCGTCGCGATCGGCGACATCGACGAATCGGCGGCCCGCGCCACCGCGACGGAACTGGGTGCGCAGGTGCGGGGCTTCGGTGTCGATGTCGCCGACCGGGATTCGTTCGCGGCGTTCCTCGCCGCCGTCGAGCAGGTGTGGGGACCGCTCGATGTGCTCGTCAACAACGCCGGGGTGATGTGGGTCGGCCCGTTCGATCGGGAACCCGAGGCGGCGCGGCGACGACAGTTCGACGTGAACGTGCACGGCGTCATCAACGGGGTGACCCTCGCCGCACCGGCCATGCGTGCGCGAGGCGCCGGGCACATCGTCACCGTGGCCTCCGCCGCGTCGAAGCTCGCCCCGCCCGGTGAGTCCTCCTACGCCGCGACCAAGCACGCCGTCTTCGGCTACCTGAGCGGGGTCCGCGCGGAACTGCGCGGCAGCGGGGTCGAACTCTCGGTGATCATGCCGACCGTCGTGGACACCGAATTGGCGACCGGCACCGCCACCGGCGCGGTGGCACTGCTCCAGCCCGCCGACGTTGCCCGCGCCGTCCTCCGGACGATCGAACGCCCGCGATTCGAGGTGACAGTCCCCCGCTACATCGGAGCGCTGCTGCGCGCGGTGAACGTGCTCCCGGCCGCCCTGCGCGACCGTGTCCTGCTCGGCATGGTCCCGGATCAGGTTGCCGCCGTTCATGATTCATCGAGCCGGGCCGACTATGAACACAAGGTCTGTGGCCCCACCGAACCTCCACCCACGCCGACGACAGGAAACCGGACATGACCACAACCGACGCTCTCGGCGACATCCGGCCGATACCGGAGTTCGCCGGTGTCCACGACGTGTGGCCGCGCGGCGACCGGCTCGAGGCGGTGCGCGAAGGCGCGCGCCGCTACCGCGAGCGGTTCCTCCGGCAGGGGCAGGTGCGTGCGGTCAAGAGCTTCGACATCGCCGCCGCCCCGTATCCGCAGCGATTCGCGTTCCAGGGCTATTCGATCGGCCCCAACCCGATGATCTCGATCATCAACCGGATGTTCGTGGTCCAGTTCGAGGGATTCGACGGCACGCTCCGAACGCTGGTCTGGGAGCCCACCGTCGCGGCCGGATCGGGCAAGGCCCCGTTCTACGCGAAACTACAGAAGCTCTCGCGCACGCTGCGCGCGGAGTCGCTGTTCGTCAAGTACTACAACGATCCCGAGGCGGTGCTGCCCCGGCTGGGCCTGCGCAACGAGGATGTCGACTACGTCAGCTTCGACCATCTGCACGTGCAGGACATCCGCATGATCATGGGCAGCGACGTGCCGATCGACGGAGAGTCCGGCCCGCGTGACCCGCTGTTCCCGAACGCGCGGATGCTCGTGCAGCGCACCGAACTCGGCACGCTGGAATCGGTGCACCCGATGCAGTGGGCATGGTACGTCGACGGCGGTATGGACGGCGTCCCCGCCGAGCGGCTGCAAATCCTCGACGGTGACGTCGAGTTGGGTGTCGGGGTGAGCCTGCTGTGGACACCCGGGCACACCGACGGGAACCACTCGCTGTGCGTGAACACGCCCGACGGTGTGTGGGTGTCCTCGGAGAACGGGATGGCCGCCGACAGCTGGCAACCGGAACTGTCCAGGATTCCCGGGGTCCGGCAGCAGGCGCAGTTCTACGGCCGCGAAGTCGTCCTCAACGCGAACACTCTCGAAGACTCGCTGGATCAATACGATTCCATGGTCAAGGAGAAGACCATGGCTTCCCGGTCACCGCGCGATCCGCGCTGGCTGCAAGTCATCGCCTCCTCGGAATGCGCGAACTGGAAGCGGCAGTGGCCGGTCGTGCCGACTTTCACCCACGGCGGACTCGACTACGGGACGATCGCGATCCCACCGCGGGCCGATGACTAGGATGGAGACCTTCTAGATCAGGTAGCCGGATGCGGGAGGACAGTGACCGAGACCGACGCTCCGTCCGGGAACCGAGCTCCGTCGCGCCGCTACGGTGGGCGGGACAAGGAGAGTCGAAGCGCTGAGCGTCGAGACGCTCTCCTCGCGGCCGGCCTGGAACTGTTCGGCACCATCGGCTATCCGGCGTCCTCGGTGAAGAAGATCTGCGACCGCGCGGGTTTGACCGAGCGGTACTTCTACGAGTCCTTCACTCATCGTGAGGCACTGCTGCGCGCGGTCTACGACGGTCAGATCGACCAGGTCCGCGCCGCGACCTTGGCGGCGCTCGCGGGTGCCGAACCCGATCTGGCTCCCCAGGCACACGCCAGTGTCGACGCCTTCGTTCGGACCGTGGCCGCGGACCCGCGCCGCGCCCGGGTCATCTTCATCGAGGTCGTGGGAGTCAGCGCGGAGCTCGAGGTGCACCGGCGCGCGGTCATGCACGAATTCGCCCAGCTGATCGCCGGTTTCGCCGACGCCTACTTCCATGTTCCCGCCACCGATCGCTTGGCGATCGCGGCAATGCTGTTCGCCGGCGGGATGACCGAGCTGATGGTGGACTGGACGCTGGCCGACGCACCCTTGCCGCTCGACGAACTGATCGACGTCGCCGTGAGCATTCTGATCCACGGCCTCGGGACGCTGGATCGCCGACCCGGCGACCAGGTGTAGCCGGGTCGGCGATCCGCCAGGCCCCTCGGCACACGAAAACGGCCC